>CAIYRJ010000240.1 GCA_903928615.1 uncultured Actinomycetes bacterium
GCACCGACGAGACGGCGACGAAGGTGGCCGTCACCCGGGCCGCCATCGCGGCGGGCGCGCGCGAGCTCGACGTGGTCATGAACGTCTCGGCGCTGCTCTCGGGCCGCCCGGGCGTGGCGCGCGCCGACCTCGGCGCGGTCGTCGACGCCGCCCGCGACTCCACGAGCGCGCACGTGATGGTGCGGGCCGTCGTGGAGGCCCCCCTCCTGGGCGAGCGCCTGCTTCGCAGGGCATGCCAGGTGGCCGCCATCGCCGGCGCCGACTTCGCCGTCACGGCCACGGGGCTCTCGGGGCCGGCCAGCCCGCAGGACGTCGAGGTGATGCGCAGCTGCCTCGCCGCGGACATCGGGGTGGTGGCCGCGGGCGGCATCACCACGCTCGACGAGGCGATCCTCCTGCTCGACGCCGGCGCGCAGCGCGTGGCCACGGCGAGCGCCGCCGACATGGTCGATGCGCTCATGGGCGTGGCCGCATGAGCGCGGCCGCCGACTCCCAGGACGGCGAGGCGTCGGAGCGCGTGCGCTTCGGCGATGACGGGCTGGTGCCCGCCATCGTGCAGGACGCCGAGACCGGCCGGGTGCTCACGCTCGCGTGGATGAACGCCGAGTCGCTGGCCAAGACCCTCGAGACCGGCGAGACCTGGTTCTGGAGCCGCTCGCGGCAGGAGCTGTGGCACAAGGGCGCCACGAGCGGCAATACCCAGGAGGTCGCGGGCATCGCCACCGACTGCGACGCCGACGCCATCCTGGTGTCCGTGGTGCCCGCGGGCCCCGCCTGCCACACGGGGGACACCTCGTGCTTCCACGACCCGCTGCAGGGCGACGTGGGGGCCGACAATGCGCCCTTCGCCATGCTGCCCGACCTCGAGGCCATCATCACGGCCCGCGCCGCCGATGCCGACCCGGAGTCGTCGTACACCGCATCGCTGCTCGCGAAGGGCATCGACACCATGTGCAAGAAGGTCGGCGAGGAGGCCACCGAGGTGGCCATCGCCGCGAAGGGCGGCGAGCACGACCAGCTGGTGTACGAGAGCGCCGACCTGCTCTACCACCTCATGGTCCTCCTGCAGTCGCAGGGCATCAGCCTGTCGGAGGTGGCCGAGGAGCTGGCGTCGCGGAGGCGGTCAGCCGGGTGACCACCCTGCGCATCGACGTGCCCGAGCACGCGGCCGGCGATGACCTGCCCGTGACCCCCGGCCTCGACGGCGTGCGCGCGGCCGTGGGCGCGTACCGCCAGGTGCCGCTCGCCCATACGTACCTCGATGACTGCGAGACCCCCGTGAGCGCCATGCTCAAGCTGCGTGGCGGCGGTCCGTGCTTCCTGCTCGAGAGCGCCGAGCAGGGCCAGCGGCTCGGGCGGTACTCGATGATCGGCATCGAGCCGCAGGCGGTTATCCGCGCCGAGGGCGGACGCGTGACCCTGCGCCGCCCGGATGGCAGCGAGGAGGACCTCGACGCGGACGACCCCTTCGGGGTCATCCAGTCGCTCGTGGATGACGCGGCCATGGCGCCGCCCGCCGAGCCCCTGGCGTTCTGGGGCGGCGCGGTGGGCTTCTTCGGCTACGACCTCGTGCGCACGGTGGAGCACCTGCCCGACGTTCCCGACGACGACCTGGGCATCCCCGACATGGTGATGATGCTCACCGGGCCCATCGTGCTGTTCGACCACCTGCGCCGATCCACCACCATCATCGTGCCGTGCCCCGTGGAGGAGGGCGTCGACCCGGCCGCGGCCTACGGCGATGCGGTGCAGGCGATCCGCTCGATCAAGGACCGCCTGCAGGGGCCCGTGCCGCACCCCGCGCCACACGGCCCGGTGGAGGTGGGGCCGGTGGAGAGCAACACCGGGCGAGAGCGCTTCTGCGAGGCCGTGGAGGCCGTGCGCGAGTACGTGTTCGCGGGGGACGCCTTCCAGGTGGTGCCATCGCAGCGGTTCTCAGCCACCGTGGGCCTCGAGCCCTTCGCGGTGTACCGCGGGCTGCGCACCGTGAACCCGTCGCCCTACATGTTCTTCATCGACTGCGGCGACGTGCAGCTGGCCGGGTCATCACCCGAGATGCTCGTGAAGGTGACCGAGGGCGTGGTGGAGACCCGCCCGATCGCCGGAACGCGCCAGCGCGGGGCCGACCGCGCGGAGGACCTCGCGCTCGCCGAGGAGCTGCTCTCCGACCCCAAGGAGCGCGCCGAGCACGTGATGCTGGTCGACCTGGGTCGCAACGACCTGGGGCGCGTGTGCGCACCCGGATCGGTGCGCGTGAAGGACCTCATGGTGGTCGAGTACTACAGCCACGTGATGCACATCGAGAGCAGCGTGGTGGGGCAGCTGGCGGAGGGCCGCCCCGCCGTCGATGCCCTGCGGTCCACCTTCCCCGCCGGCACGCTCTCGGGCGCACCCAAGGTGCGGGCCATGGAGATCATCGACGAGCTCGAGCC
>CAIYRJ010000241.1 GCA_903928615.1 uncultured Actinomycetes bacterium
GCCTCGGCCTTCGCGAACTGGTCCATCTGCACCAGCGCGTATTCCATGCTGCCTGTATCGATACTGCCACTCTCGCCCGAGACGGGCACCGCCAGTACTTGCACGGCGAGCAGCGCGGCGACCACCAGCACGGGGACGCCGCCCATCATCGACGCCTGGGCCAACCACCCCTCTTCGGGGTCGGCGTAGAGGAGGATCCATCCGACCACCAGGATGGCGCCGATCACCAGCAGCGCCCAGAGCAAGGTGGGGATCTGCCCCTCGGCGACGAGCACGCGGCCCGAGCGGCCGAGGTTGCGTTCGTTCGTCGAGGCCCACCATGCCTTCACCGGTTCGGCCTCGGGGCTCGTGGCGTTCTGCTCCGCCACCCCTACGTCGTCGAGGGCCACGGTCCAGTCCTCGGTGACCGGGCTGCGCTCGCCCTTGCTGAGCGAGGGCCACTCCTGCGAGATGACCGACCGGGCGTAACAGACGAGATCGCCCTGGGCGGTATCAGCGCGACCGTCGCCGAAGTCGGCCGCTGAGCGGAACTGCGCCACCACCGCGGCGGCCTCCTCGTCAGCGCGGCTGGCAGCCGACTCGTACGTGCCGAAGCTCAGGAAGATGACGAAGCCGAGCAGAATCACGAAGCCCGCGCCGAGGAAGCCGAAGACCCCTGATGCACGGTCGGAGTCCGCGAAGCGCCCGCCGGGTGGCGAGTACTTCCGCAGGATCAGCATCGCCGTGATCATGACGGCGGCGGATACGACGATGACGATTACGGCGAGCCAGGGGTTCATATGGCGCGCACCCTACCTGGATGATCGCTCAGAGGCCGCCCAAACGGACCGGTGAATCCGGCACTATTGGGGGGCATGAGCGCCGCGCACCACGCCCCCCACGCCCACGGGCCTGGCCACGACCTGCACGCGCCCCACGTGCACTCGTGGTGGAACGTCAGCCTGGCGGTCATCCTGGGCGTCGCCGCCATCGTGGCCGGCATCACCGCCTGGCGCGGCACGGTGCTGAACGGCCATGCCGTTGAGAACTTCACCCTGTCGACGCAGTCGACGAACAACGCAAACACCCTGGCGCAGGACGCCGAGCGCACGATCAACACCCAGCGCACGCTCTACCTCGACTACCAGCAGGCGATGGATGCGGGCGACGCCAAGCTCGCCGCGATGGCCTATTCGATGATGGACACCGGTACCCGCAGCGCCATCGAGTGGTGGGATGAGCAGCCGACCGGCAACCGGCCCCCAACGCCGTTCTCATCTGCCAACCCCGGCTGGCCGGCCCCGTCGCTGGTCATCGACGCGCGCTCCACCCTTGACGAGGCGGAGGCACAGCTCGAGCTCGCCAACGACGAGCTCGCGAAGTCGCACAGCCTCGAGCTGCTTGCCGCGCTTCTCACCATCACCTTCCTCGCCGGCGGACTGAGCGGCGTGTTCCAGTCGGAGAGCGCCAAGCGCGCGCTCGTGGCCGCGAGCGGCGGCACGCTGGTGGTCTGCCTCATCGCCCTGGTGTTCATGTGGTGATGGGCCGCGCCCTCATGGCGGTCGGCGGCGTGGCCATGGCCGCGCTCGTGGCCATCGGCGTCGGCTGTGGATCGTCCGGGGGCTCGGACACCGCGACCACCACCACGGTCGGTGCCGCAGCAGAGGCGATCATCAAGGCGTGCACGGGCAAGATCGGGGTGATCGCCCCGTTCGCCGGCACCGAGGCCACCGATGCGATCCAGATGAACTGGGCACGCGTGTCGCTCGACAACTTCAACCGCGATCACGGCACGGACTTCCGCATCGAGCCCATGGACTCCTCGCGGGGCACGGCGCAGGTGAAGGCCGCCGCGCGCGCGCTGGCCGCAAACGAGGATGTCGTCGGCGTGGTGGGACCCCAGACCTCGAACGAGGTCCTCGCCGCGGGACCCATCCTGGATGCCGCGAAGCTCGCCTACGTATCGCCCTCAGCCACGAACGTCTCGCTCACCGACGGAAGCCTCACGGGCTTCTACCGCGTGGTGGCCAACGACTCCGTGCAGGCGCCGGCCATCGGGCGCCTCGCGGTTGACGACCTGAAGGGCAAGAAGGTGGTGATCCTCGACGACGCCGACCCCTACGCCACCGGACTCGCGGACGGCGTGGAGCAGTACGTGGCGAAGGCCGGCGTGCCCGTGACCCGCCAGCGCATCTCGGCGGACGCCACGGACTACTCCGACGTGATCGCCAAGGTGCCCGCCGATGCGGACGTGGTGGTGCTGTCGCTGAGCAGCGCGGATGCCGGACAGCGCATCGTGAAGCAGATGAACGCCAAGGGGCGCGAGCCGTCCTTCATCGGGGGCGACGCCCTGTTCGTGATCGAGCGCTTCAACCCCGTGGGTGCGTACGTGACCTCCTTCACCCCCGACCTCCGCAATGCCCGGGCAGGCGAGGACGTCGTGCGCCTCTACAAGGCGGTGTTCGGTGAGCTCGCCCCGTTCGGCGGCCCGGCGTTCAGCGCGATGCAGGTGCTGGCGACCGCGGCGCTCAGGACATGCAAGGACGGTCGCGCGTCCCGCGAGGGCGTGTGGGAGGCCCTGCCCACCACCAAGATCCAGGAGTCGGTGCTGGGGCAGGACATCGAGTTCACCAAGGACCACGAACTGAAGAACGGCCGCTTCTACGTGTACCGCATCGGGCCTGACGAGTACCAGTTCGTCGACTAGCCCGCGGGCGCGGCGGGCGCCCCGTTGCCCCCCGGGCCCCGGCACGCCTGACTAGGCTGGCCCGCGGTGCGCATCGATCCCCTCCTCAACTTCCTGCGCGGGTTCCTCATGGGCTCGGCCGACGTGGTGCCCGGCGTCTCCGGCGGCACCATCGCCGTGCTCGTGGGTATCTACGAGCGCCTCGTGCATGCCATCAGCATGGCGTCCAAGGCCCTCGGCAACCTGCTCCGCTTCCGGTTCCGCGAAGCGGGCCAGAGGCTCCGCGAGATCGACTGGGGCCTCATCCTGCCGCTCATCGTCGGCATCGGGGTGGCCATATTCGCCCTCGCCGGCGTCATCTCCACCCTGCTCGAGGACTACCCCGAGGCCATGGCGGGGCTCTTTGCCGGCCTGGTCGCCGCATCGGCCTGGGTGGCGTGGCGAATGATCCGCAGCCCCAACGCCACCACCGTGGCGGTGGCCATCGTGGTCGCGGTCATCACGTTCTTCGTGCTGGGCCTCAAGGGAGGGGCCATCACCGACCCCTCGTGGCTGGTGCTCTTCGGGGCGGGTGCCATCGCGATCTGCGCGATGATCCTCCCGGGCATCTCGGGGTCGTTCCTGCTCCTGATGCTGGGGATGTACGACTTCGTCATCAGTGCCGTCGACGAGCGCGACTTCCCCGTGCTGGGCGTGTTCGCGCTGGGGTGCATCGTGGGCCTGGCGCTGTTCTCGCAGCTGCTCGACTGGTCTCTCACGAACCACCACGACGTGGTCGTGGCGGCCATGGTGGGCCTGATGGTCGGATCATTCCGGGTGCTCTGGCCGTGGCCAGGCGGAGTGGACAGCACGGAGCTCGGCACGCCCGCGGGCAACTGGTATGTACCCGTGCTGCTGGGGGTGGTAGCGGCGGCGGTGGTGGCCGGCCTCACCCTCCTGGTGGAGAGGCGTCACACGCCCGGGTAACCCCCCGGGCTGATCGAAGCGCGGCGGCTGGTCACGCCCCTTGCGCTCACCGTGGAGGTGAGGCGCGCAACGTCAGTCCCTGATGACCTCGCGCACCATCACCGCGCCCACCGTGCGGTTGCTGCCGGGGTCGACGAGCACCATTGATCCCATCTCACGATTGTCGCCGTATACCTCCACGGCCAGCGGCTGCGCCGAGAGCATCGTCGCGATGCCCAGGTCGTTCACCTCGAGGGCGTCGGTGGGCACCTGCTCCATGGCGGCGAGGTCGAGGCGCTCATGGAGTTCCTCGATGATCACCGGCACCAGGCGGTTGCCCTGGCGGGCCTCGAGGCGCGCTGGCGCGGTGAGCGGTGCCTCGTCGAGCCAGGCGATCGTCGCGGTGATGCGCGATGCCACGGCCGGCGCATTGCCCACGGGGGCGATCACATCGCCGCGTGACACGTCGACGTCATCCTCGAGATGGAGCGTGACGCTGAGCGGCGCGCTGGCGCTCGGGCGCTCGTCGCCCAGCACGTCGATGCGGCTGATGCGCGAGGTGCGGCCCGACGGCAGCGCAACCACCTCATCCCCCACCTCCACAGTGCCGCTCGTGATGCGGCCGGCGAGGCCGCGCACGTCGGCGCCGCCCTCGTCGTGGCGGATCACCCACTGCACCGGCATGCGGAACTCCTCCTCGGCCACCTTGCGGTCGAGGTCGTGCAGCACGTCGAGCACCGTGGGACCGTCGTACCAGGCCGTGGCCTCGGAGCGCTCGGTGATGTTCACGCCCTCGAGGGCCGAGAGCGGGATGGGCGTGATGCGCGGGCCGTCGATGGCCATCGAGGCGGCCACGAGCTCGTCGGCCAGTTCGGCGAAGCGCGCCTGGTCGTACTCCACGAGGTCGATCTTGTTGACGCAGGCGACCACGTCGGACACCCCGAGCATGCCGCAGATGGCCAGGTGCCGGCGGGTCTGGTCGGTGAGGCCGTTCTTGGCGTCCACGAGCAGGATCGCCACGTCGGCGCCGGCGGCAGCCGTCACCATGTTGCGCGTGTACTGCTCGTGGCCCGGGGCGTCGCCCAGGAGGATGCGCCGGCCCTGGGCGTCAAACGAGCGGTAGGCGACGTCGATCGTGATGCCCTGCTCCCGCTCGGCGCGCAGGCCGTCGGTGAGCAGCGCAAGATCGAGGCCCTTGCGGCCGCGCTTGCGGCTGGCCTCCTCCACGTGCGCGATCTCGTCGGCGTTCAGGTGCCCTGTCTCGTAGAGCAGGCGGCCGATCAGCGTGCTCTTGCCGTCGTCCACCGACCCGACGGCCACGGCGTGCAGCATGGGGCTCTCGACCGGCACTAGAAGTAGCCCCCGCGCTTACGGTCTTCCATGGCGGCCTCGGATGTCTTGTCGTCGGCGCGGCTGGCGCCCCGCTCGGAGATGTCGCTGGCGCGGGTCTCCACGAGCACCTCCTCCACCGTGGCGGCGGTGCTCTTCATGCCGGCCGTGCAGGTGGCGTCGCCCACGGTGCGGAACCGCACGGTCTCGGTGAACACCTCCTCGTTCGGCAGGCGCTCCACGAAGTCGGCGGCGGCCATCAGCATGCCGTCGCGCATGAACACCTCGCGCTCATGCGCGAAGTAGATGCTCGGCAGGCTGAGCCCCTCGCGCTGGATGTAGAGCCACACATCCACCTCGGTCCAGTTGCTCAGGGGGAACACCCGGAAGTGCTCACCCTTGCGCAGCTTGGTGTTGTAGATCGACCACGGCTCGGGGCGCTGGTTGCGCGGATCCCACTGGCCGAACATGTCGCGGTGACTGAACACGCGCTCCTTGGCGCGGGCGCGCTCCTCGTCGCGACGGGCGCCGCCGAAGCAGGCGTCGAACTGGTGCTCGGCGATGGCATCGAGCAGCGTGGTGGTCTGCAGGCGGTTGCGGCTCGCGCGCGGACCGGTCTCGTCCTGCACGCGGCCCTGCGCGATCGACTCCTCCACGCTCGCCACGATCAGGCGCTCGTCGATCTCGCCCACGAACCAGTCGCGGTACTCGATGACCTCGGGGAAGTTGTGGCCGGTATCCACGTGCATGAGCGGGAAGGGCAGCCCCGCGGGCGCGAAGGCCTTGGTGGCCAGGTGGGCCAGCACGATGCTGTCCTTGCCGCCGCTGAACAGCAGCACGGGGCGCTCGCACTCGGCCGCGCACTCGCGGATGATGTGCACGGCCTCGGCCTCGAGCACGTCGAGGGTGGAGAGCTCGGTGATGGTGCTCACGTGGCGGGGCCCCCGGCGGGGTGCAGCCCGCACTCGGTCTTCTCGAGGTTCGCCCAGCGGCCCTCGCGTCCGGTGCCGGGCTTGGTGCAGTACGTGCAGCCGATGCTGGCGTAGCCCTGCGCGTGCAACGGGTTCACGATGAGGTCGCGCTCGCGGATGCGCGCCCACACGTCATCCACGGTCCAGTCGGCCAGCGGGCTGATCTTCCAGTTGCCGCGCGCCTCGTCGAACTCCAGCTTCGGGGTGTTCGCGCGCGTGGGAGCCTGATCGCGGCGCAGGCCGGTGATCCAGGCATCAAGCCCGGCCAGCGCGCGGCCGAGCGGCTCCACCTTGCGGATGCCGCAGCACAGGTTGGGGTCGCGCTCCCACAGCCGGTCGCCATGCTCGGCGGCCTGCTCCTCGGGGCTCGGCCCGCGGAAGGCCTCGATGGTGATGCCGTACCGCTCCTCGTACGCGCGCCAGGTGTCGTAGGTCTCGGGGAAGAGGAAGCCCGTGTCGAGCGCGAACACGCGCACGTCGGGCCGCACGGCGAAGGCCATGTCGAGGATCACGGCTTCCTCCTGCTGGAACGAGCAGGCGACGGCGAGGCGATCACCGAACGCGGTGACCGCCGCGGCGACGATCTCGTCGGCGGTGAGGTCCTCCGCCTCGGTGGGCGTGAACGGCAGCGGATTGCGGTCGGGCATGCGTCCTAAGTATGGCTTATGCGGCGCACGCGCTCGGCTTATGGAAACGGCGCGCCAGCGCGGTCCGCCATGCAAGCACGCGGGCGCGGCAAGCGCCACCGCGCGCGGCGCAACGGGAGGTGACTGTCACCGTACGGTGACTGTCACCCCACGGGGCCGGCCACGATGCAATGGCCGGCCCCGGGATGACCTCACCGCGCTGCGTCCTAGGCGGGCGGCGGCGGCAGCGTCGCCGACGGCGCGAAGCGCGCGAACGACAGCAGCTGCCACGCGCCATTGACCCACGCGTAGGTGTAGAGCACCGGCACGTAGGTGTTCGGCACGGTGGTCTGCCAGTTGACGCCGCCCACCGTGAGAAGGCCGTCGCCGTAGTTGGCGTTGTCCACCCTCAGCACGGCGTCGTTATACGTGGGGTGGTTGGCCAGGTACGCGGCCTTGTTGGCAGCAGTGTTGTTGGCGCGCTGGATGAA
>CAIYRJ010000242.1 GCA_903928615.1 uncultured Actinomycetes bacterium
CGGGCGTGGACGACGAGCACCGCCTCGCCCTGCTGCACGCCATCGCCTGGCACCACGGCCCGCCCGCCGGGCAGCACGTGGGCCAGGCCTCGGCCGAGGCCATCGCCCTCTGGCGCGCAAACTCCATGGAGGCGGGAGTGAAGGCCCGCATGGAGGGCGCGAGCGCCCTCGACGACTGACCGGGGCCGGAGCCCGCCTCAGCTCCCGAGCACCAGCACCCCGAGGGCCGTGTTCCCGGACACCACCTCTCCGGTGGTGGTGGCGCAGTTGAGGACCGCCGTCACGGTGTGGGCGCCCGGCTGCACGACCCCCGTGGTGATGCCGTTGGTCTGGAACGAGGCCGGTTCGGTGGTGGTCCACCAGGGATACATGGCGATCGCCGATCCCGGCACAGCGGTGTCATCCACGTAGAGGGCGAGGGTGGGCCTCACGTTCGGGACACCACCGGAGCAGTCAGGGCTGCCGACCACGCCCCGTAGCGACACCCACAGCCGCCCCGCCGTCGTGGTGGTGATGGTCTGGGTAGCCACGGCCAGGCCCAGCGGGTTCACAGCCGGCGTGGGGTTGAAGGCGGAGGCCCTCACGAAGCCCTCCGTCGGACCCACGGCCCCCTGGCTGCCCGGCGCACCGGTAGGCCCGATGGGCCCTGTCGGCCCCGCCGGCCCCGTCGGCCCCGCGGGACCCGCCGGACCCTGGGCGCCGGCGGCGCCCTGGGCGATCACCCCTGGCGCGAGGTCGGTGGCCCGCACCGAGCCATCGGCGATCTGCTCCGACCCCACCGCGCCCTTGGCGATCTTCTTGCCCGTCACGGCATCCGCGCGGATCTGCTTGGTGCCCACCGAGTTCGCGGGCAGCGCGGTGATGGCGTAGGTGGTGCCGCCGAGCGCCACGATCAGGGCGATGGACGAGATGACCAGCGAGGGGGTGATCTTCATGGTGCGCCTCAGGGGTGGCTGGCGGCCGATGCAACCGGGATGGTATCGGCACAGGGCGCGCCCGCACGCCGGGCAGGTCTACACGTTGAAGCGGATCTGCATGACGTCGCCTTCCTGCACGACGTAGTCCTTGCCCTCCATGCGGGCCAGCGCCACCTCGCGGGCCTTGGCGAACGAGCCGCACTCCACGAGCTTGTCCCACGGCACCACCTCGGCGCGGATGAAGCCGCGCTCCATGTCGCTGTGGATCTTCCCGGCGGCCTTGTCGGCCGGGGTGCCGCGGGGGATCGGCCAGGCGCGGGCCTCGGGCGGCCCGGACCCGGTGAAGAACGTGATGAGGTCGAGCAGGCGGTAGCCGGCGGCGATCACGGCGTCTGCCCCGCGGGTGGAGCCCAGGCCCATCTCCTCGGCGAACTCCGCGGCCTCGGCAGGGTCCATCTCGGCGAGCTCGAGCTCCACGCCCACGGGAAGCGCCAGCGCCTGCGCGCCCTGCTCGGCGGCGTAGGCCGCCACGTCGGCGGGCGGGTCGCCGGGGTCGTCGGTGTTCACCAGGTAGAGCACGGGCTTGGCGGTGAGCAGGCCCATGCCCTGGGCCACCGCGATGGCGTCGGCGTCGTCCATGGTGCGCACGGGTAGGCCGGCCTCGAGCTGGGCCGTAATGGCCTCCAGCGCCGCAGCCTCGGCCTTGGCGTCGGCATCGCCAGCGCGCACGCCCTTCTGCACCTTCTCCATGCGCCGCTCCACCTGGCCGGCGTCGGCGAGGATCAGTTCGTCGTCCACCGCCTTGGCGTCGGCCAGCGGGTCGACCTCGCGCTCGAGCGGGTGCGGCACCTCGGCGTTGGCGAAGCCGCGCAGCACGTGCACCGTGGCCTCGAGCTCGCGGATGCGCCCCAGCGCCGCGCCGCCCAGGCCCTCGCCCTGCCCGGCGCCCTCGCTTAGCCCGGCGATGTCCACCACCTCAACCTGTGCCTGCACGCGGTTGGGGATGTCCTGCACGTCGGCGATGGCGTCGATGCGCGGGTCGGGCACGCTGGCCACGCCCACGTTGGGCTCGCGGGTGGTGAAGGGGTAGGGCGCGACCTCCGCGCTCCCACCGGTCACCAGGTTGAAGAGGGCGGTCTTGCCGGAGTTGGTGAGGCCTACGAGCCCGAGCTGCAGATCAGGCCCCGCCGAACCCGATGCGGCCGTTGGCGTCGCCCGGCAGCACCCGCATGTACGTCACCTTGCCGAGGTCGATGGCGTTCTCGCCCTCCTCGGATGCCACCTCGTGGAACCCATCGCCACCAAGCGCGCCCCGGAGGGTGGGGACGGCGTCATCCTCCACGGTGAGGAGGAGGACGCCGCCGCCCTCGAGGCCCAGCTCGATGCGTCGGCTCACGAGAGCACCTTGAGCGAGTCCGACTCCTGGCCCTGCGGCTCGGACTCTACGGGCGGGGTCCACGCCGGCAGGCGGCGGATCTCGTCGAGGTGCACCATCGACTCCGGCTGGTCCGTGAACTTCAGCAGCTGCTTGCGGCCGTAGGCACGGAAGATCGCCACGCCCAGGGTCTCGTAGATCGTGCGCATACCGCGACGCGAGATGGTGGTGCGGATGAGCTTGAAGCTCTCCGACGGGCGGTTGGTGAGCCAGAGGCGGATCGCCTTGGGCAGGTTCTTCATGAACTTCACCTCGGTGAGGAGGCGGAGGAACTGCCACAGGTTGGCGCGGATCTCCTTCTTGCCGAGCTCCCACGGCGTCTTCTTGGAGTAGAAGCGCAGCATGTTCTTCCAGGTCTCCATCTGGAGCTGGTAGGGCGTCATGAGCTTCGGCTGGATGATGCAGTGGTGCCCGTCGTACAGCGAGTAGTCGTCGGTGAGCACCCGGCCCTCGGCACGCATCTGGGCGTCGAACGCCGTGCCCGGCAGCGTGGTGAGCATCATCATCTGCAGGGTGTCGACACCGTGCTCGATGGCGAAGTCCACCGTGGCACGCACGGTCTCGGGCGTGTCGGTGTCGGCGCCCACCACGAACATCCCGTGCACCCGGATGCCGTAGTCGTGGAGCAGCTTGATCGAGGTGGTGATGTGCTCGACGGTCTGCTTCTTGTTGTAGGCGTCGAGGCCCTCCTGCGTGATGCTCTCGAAGCCGATGTACACCATGTAGCAACCGGAGTCGCGCATGAGCGACAGCAGCTCGTGGTCGGGCTCGAGGGTCTGCTTGCTCTTGTAGATCGAGTCGGCGCGGATCTGCGCGGTCCACTGGGGCGTGATGCCCTCGTCGATCATCGCGCGGAAGAGCGACTTCGACTGCTTCTTGTCGACGATGAAGATGTCGTCGTAGAAGAAGACGCGCTCGGGGTTTACCCCGCGCAGCTCGGTCATCATGTTCTCCACCGAGCGCGTGCGCAGCTTGCGGCCGAACATCTTGATGACGCTGCAGAACGAGCAGTCGTACGGGCAGCCCCACTTCATCATGATCGGGTGCGTGACCATGCGCTCGTGGCCCTCGAGCAGGTCGAGCGCGGGGAACGGCAGGTTGTCGAGGTCCTCGCCCGACGCCATCGGCGCCTCGGGGTTGTCCACCTGCTGGCCGTTCTCGATGAACGACAGCCCCATGATCTCGTGCAGGCCGGCCTGGTCGCGGTCACCGCGGAACCACTCCATGAACTGGGCGAAGCCCACGTGCCCCTCGCGGCGGATCACGTAGTCGGCGTGCTGCAGGGCCTCATGCGACATGAAGGTGACGTGCGAGCCGCCGAAGAGCACCGGGATGCCCGCGGCGCGGCAGCGGTCGGCGTAGCGGTAGCCCTCGAGCGTGGTGTTGGTGGTGGTGGAGATGCACACCAGGTCGGCGGTGAGCACGTCGTCCCAATCCACCTCCACGCCGCGGATGAGCTCGCAGTAGATGTGCTGGTCCACGTCGTCGTACGTGTTGCGGGCGATCGCGGCGAGCAGGGGCAGGCCCAGCTTGGGGAGGTTGGCGATCTCATAGATCGTGGCCCCCCGGGGCTTCGGCTCGATGTATCGGATCTTCACGCGTCAGGCCTCCGGCGTGGTTGGTGCGGCGTTCAATGGTCTTCGACGAGTTCGGTGAGTACCCCGCCCGTCGACCGGGGATGCAGGAAGGCCACCATGTGGCCCCCGAGTCCGCGCCGGGGCGCGGTGTCAATCAATTCGACGCCCTCATCTGCCAGTTCACGAAGCGTGGACTCCAGATGGGGAACGGCGAATGCCACATGATGCATGCCCGGGCCCTTCTTGGCTAGGAATCGGGCCACACCTGTGTCCTCCGTCACCGGGGCGATGAGCTCCACGTACGACGGTCCGGACCCCAGCAGCACGGCCTCCACGCCCTGGTCGGGCATCACCTCGCGCACGCCCACCTCCATGCCGAGCACGTCCCGGTAGGCCGGGATCTCCGCATCGAGGTCGGCGACCACATATCCCACGTGGTGGATGAGGCCGAGGTGCATCCCCCGGCAGGCTACTGGAGTCAGCGGACCGACAGGTCCACGGGGGTGAGCCGCGGGTTGGGCATCTCGGCCCGGCCCACCTTGGCGCACGGGCGGCCATCCACGCGCACCACGTCGGCGGTGAAGTCGTTGCTGCCGAGGAGCAGGCTCGAGCCCACGCCGTAGGCATCCACGGGCACGTCGGCGCGCTCGAACGCGTCGATCTTCTCGGCGTCGAAGCCGCCGGAGGCCACGATGCGCACCTTGCCGTGGCCCGCGTGGTCGAGCGCCTCGCGCACCTTCAGCACGAGCTCGGGCCCCACGCCCGTGGGGTCGAAGCGGCCCATCTCCTGCCACAGGCTGCGGTCCACCATGGTGCTCGAGGTGTCGAGGCGCACCCCCCAGAGGTCATCGCCCAGGGCATCTGCCACCTCCAGCGCGGTGCGCACCGAGTCGTTCTCGAAGTCCACGAGCACGATCACGTTGAGCTCGCCCGCGAACCGCTCGGCGAACTTGCGCGCGGCCAGCACGGTGTCGCCGCCATATGCCGCGATGAGCCCATGGGGCACGGTGCCCATGCCGCGGCCACCCCACCACGACGCCTGGGCGTCGGTGCTCACGCCGATCGCCCCGGCCACGTGCGCGGCCCAGCCGTCGCCGGTCTGCACCTGCCAGTGGTCGAAGCGGGCCGGGAAGTACAGGATCGGCTTGCCGCGGGCGGCCTCCACCACGGCGCGCACGTTGCGGCTGATCAGCGTGCGGCGGCCCAGCGCGCCGAGGATGAGGGTCTCGAGGTGTGCGAACAGCGAGTAGTCGCCCTCGATCGAGAGCACGGTCTCCCAGGGGGCGATCTCATCGCCGTCGTGCAGCGCCATGGCGGTGATGTCGTCGTGGGCGTCGATCCATGCGCCATCCACGCGCCGCCCCGAGCACAGGGCGAGGATCGCCAGCGCCTCGTCCACGCCGCCCAGCACCGCCTGCTCGCGCTGGAATACCTGCATCAACACGCGCGGGTGGTGGCCGTCGCTCTCGAGCACGTCCCGGGTGAACGTGAAGTAGGCGTCGCTGTAGTAGCCGTCGCGCATGCGATCCACCGGTAGCTGGAAGGTGGACGGCGCCAGGCGGGTGCGGCCGGCGGTGCTGGTCATCGGCCCGGGGCGTCGTCGGGGCCGTCGGGCGGCAGTTCGGCGGGCCGCGACGCCCACACCATGCCCACGCCCACGAGCGCCAGGGCGCCCAGCGCGATGCCGATGATGGCCGCCCACAGCGTGGCGCCGCCATCCGATCCGCCGCCGGCCTCCACGGCCTCGGCGGAGATCACCACGGCCGCCGCGGGCCCGGGCGCGCCGGGGCCGGTCTCTGGAGCCGTCTGGCCATCCACCTCGGGCGGGCCGGTCCACGGCTTCACCTGGCCGTTCGTGAGGCCCTGCTCCGACTTCCACACGCTCGTGCCCTCCTCGAAGGGCGTGCCGAGCACTGTGAAGTCGGCGTACTGATCGGGCGGGATCAGCCCGCCTGTCCACTCCACGCCGCGCAGGCGGCCGTCCTGCCTGCGCAGGATGCGCGTGGTCCAGCCGGGGGCGTCGGCCACGGCGTACACGGTCACCTGCGGTGGAAAAGTCACGCGCACGCGGTTGGTGGTGAGCCCGCCCTCGGCCGGCACGCGGATGGTGAACTCGGTCGACTCCCGCAGCACGGCGGTGCCGGGGCTCACGCTGATGTGCGCCTGGGCGGTGCCGGCGACGGCCAGGGCCATCGCCGCAGTCGCTGCCGCGGCAGCCATGCCGCGGTGTGTGGCCCTCACGCGGCGGCCCCCACCGACCTCTCGGCGCGGAGGATCTCCTCCATCGCCGCGCGTCCCACGGCGAGCTGCTGCTCGTCGGGCTCGCGGGTGACGAACCCCGCCTGAATCGCGTGGCCGCTCCAGTGCACCGCGCGCGACACCGGGTGGCCCGGGTTGCGCTCGGCGAAGGCGAAGGCCTCCA
>CAIYRJ010000243.1 GCA_903928615.1 uncultured Actinomycetes bacterium
CTGAAGATCTTCGCGAACCAGAACGTGCTCACCCCGGTGATCATGGCCACCTTCATGGTGCCGAACATCCTGATCATCCTGCTGGTGGTCTGGCCGTTCATCGACCGCGGTCCCGAGCGTCGCATCTGGAAGCGCCCGTTCGCGATGGGCCTCACCGTCATCGTCACCGGCATGCTCTGCTACCTCACCTGGATGGGCGCCAACTCACCCGCGGGCGTGGCGTCGCAGGGCCTGCCCGTGAGCGGCCTCGACGAGGAGGCCACGAAGGGAATGGCGGTCTACATGGCCAACGGCTGCGGCAGCTGCCACATGGTCGCGGGCGTGGGCGCACCCGGTCCGGGGCCCGACCTCACGAACGAGGGAGCCAAGGGCTGGGACAACGCGAAGATGATCGCGTGGTTCAAGGCCCCGAAGGCACCGATGCCGTCCTACGCATCGCTGCCGCCGGCTGAGCTCGAGGCGCTCGCCACCTTCGTCAACGGCCTGGGGACCAAGTACAAGTAGGCCTCCCCACGCATGTCGAACGGTCTTTCACGGGGTCCCGCATGTGCGGGACCCCGGCTGTTTCCGGGCAAAACGGGTCTACGATCAAAACCCGAGGAGGATCTTCCTTGGAGTCACGGGCGCAAGCGGCGCCCCCTACGCAGCGCGGGCACTTCAGGCGCTCACCGCGGCGGGCCACCGCGTGGGCCTGTGCGTGTCGGACGCCGGGGCGCGGGTGATCAGCCACGAACTCCTGGGCGAGGGCCCGAGGCCCGCCTCGTACGCCGACGTGATCGACCGCTTCGCCCACATGCACGGCGATCCGGCCGGTGCCGTGGACCTCCTCGACAAGGACGACATCGCCTGCTCGTTCGCCTCCGGCTCGTCCGGCGCCCGCGCCGCCCTGGTGGTGCCGTGCTCCACCTCCACGCTGGGCCGCATCGCCCACGGCACGGGCGACAACCTCATCCACCGCGTGGCCGAGGTCATGCTGAAGGAGCGGGGGCGCCTGGTGGTGGTGCCGCGCGAGACGCCGGTGTCGCTCATCCAGCTGCGCAACATGACCGCCATCACCGAGGCCGGCGGCATCATCCTGCCCGCCTCGCCCGGCTTCTACGCCATGCCGCAGTCCATCGACGACCTCGTGGACTTCGTGGTGGGCAAGGCCCTCGACGTGCTCGGCGTGGAGCACGCCCTGTTCGCCCGCTGGGGCACTCCGCATGTCGTCACGGAGCAGGGCCAGTGAGCACCGCCCCCGCCGTCTACGCCTTCGTGCGTCCCCTCAAGCCCTGGCTCACCCAGTGCGAGGAGATGCTCGCCCTGTTCGCGGGCCGGCACGTTCCCGAGGTGTCGGGTCCGGCCATGGACACCCTGCGCGCCGGCGGAAAGCGCGTGCGTCCCCTCATGCTCTTCTGCTCATCCGGGCGCGACGAGCACGACCGCCCGGCGCTGGTCACGGCCGCCGCCGCGGTGGAGCTGGTGCACATGGCCACCCTCGTGCACGACGACCTCATCGACGGCGCCACCACCCGCCGCGGGCGCCCCACCGTGGCACGCGCGTACGGCGCAACGGCGGCCATCAACGTGGGCGACTTCCTGTTCGCGCGCGCCTTCGCCGAGCTCAGCCGGCTGGGGGAGCCCGCGGCCGTCGCGGCCCTGGCCGATGCCTCGCTCGAGCTCGCACGCGGCGAGATGGACCAGCAGCGCGCCGCTGGCGACCTGAACCTGCACATCGACGCCTACATGGCCCGCTGCCGGCGCAAGACCGGCGCCCTGTTCACCGTGGCCTGCCGCGTGGGAGCCCTGCTCTCGGGCGGCTCCGACGAGGCCCAGCTGCGGCTGGCCTCGTTCGGCACCCATGTGGGCGTGGCCTTCCAGATC
>CAIYRJ010000244.1 GCA_903928615.1 uncultured Actinomycetes bacterium
GCTCGTGGTGGCCGGGCGCGACGGCCTCGACGAGATCAGCACCTCCGCGGTGACCGACGCGGTGCTGTGGGACCACGACGGCTTCAGCACGATCGAGATCGACCCGCGGGCGCTGGGAATCGCCGCGCCGGCAGAGGGCGCGCTCGATGGCGGCGACCCGGCCGCCAACGCCGCTGCGCTGCGCGCGGCCATCGGCGGCGAGCCCGGAGCGGTGCGCGACATCCTGGTGCTCAACGCGGGCGCAGCGGCGTGGATGGCAGGCCTTGCGCAGTCGCTGGAGAAGGGCATGGGCATGGCAGAGGATGCAGTGACCTCCGGCGCCGCGCTCGACGTGCTCGACCGCTTCGCCGCCCTCACGAACGACCTGGCCCCGGCCGGGGAGGGCACCGCGTGAGCAACTTCCTCGAGGAGGTCGTGGAGCGCACGCGCGCCGACGTGGCCGCGCGCCGCGAGGTGGTGCCGCTGGAGGCCCTGCAGGAGCGCCTGGAGCCCCCGCCGCGCGGGCGGCCGTTCTCGGAGGCCCTCATCCAGGAGGGCATCTCGCTGATCGCCGAGATGAAGCGCGCCAGCCCGTCAAAGGGCCCCATTCGCCCGGATGCCACCGTCACCGACATCGTGCGCGCCTACGAGGCCGCGGGCGCGTCCGCCTGCTCCGTGCTCACCGAGCCGCACTGGTTCGGGGGCTCTCTCGACGATCTCGTCGAGGCCCGCGCGGCCTGCGACCTGCCGCTTCTCCGCAAGGACTTCATCGTCGACCCCTACCAGCTGGCCGAGGCCCGCCTGGCCGGGGCGGACGCCGTGCTGCTCATCGTGGCCGCCCTCGACCCGGCCGATCTGACGTCGCTGCAGGACCAGGCGGGCGAGATCGGGCTCGACTGCTTGGTAGAGGTTCACGACGAGGACGAACTCGAGACGGCGCTCGAATGCGGCGCGGAGATCATCGGCGTGAACAATCGCAACCTGCAGACACTCGACGTGGACCCCGATACCGCCCTGCGGCTGCTCGTCGACGCCCCGGCGGGATCGATCGTGGTGGCCGAGTCCGGCATCACGTCCAATGCGGATGTCCAGCGGCTCGAGGAGGCGGGAGTGGACGCCATTCTCGTGGGCGAGGCGCTCATGCGGGAGGACGACCCCGCCGCCGCCGTGCATGCACTGCTCGGCACGAGGCCCGATACGTGATCCGCGGCGCCGGACTGGCGATCCCGGCCCTCCTCATCGCCGCCGCCCCCGCAGCCCTCGGCGTGGCGCCGGGAGCCGTGGAGGTGCGCGATGAGAACGGCGCACCGGTGGCCACGTTCACGGGCACCGACGCCGTGCAGGACGCCGTGGCCTCGGTGCTCACCTCTCGGGCCCCGGAGTCGCGGCCATGGAGCGTGGTGGCCGGTGCGGGCACCTACGGCGACTTCTCGGTGAAGTCGCCGAACCTCGCCATCGGCCCCGATGCGGGCGCCGCGGTGGTGATCAGCGGCGTCGGCGTGCGGGATGACACCGGCGGCGGCTGCATCGACATCACGCGCGGCACGGTGTCGGTCACCGGCTTCAGCTGCACGGCACCGTCGCGCACCGGGGTGAACGTGACCCTGCGCAACAGCGAGGGCGGCGTGTCCCTGGCCTCTCTGGCCATCGACCGCCCGGGCGTCGATGGAATCAGCGTCACCGGTGGCAAGGGCCTCACCATCACCTCGCCGGTCATCACCTCGCCTGCGCGGGACGGCATCCGCCTCACCATGCTCTCGAGCCGCCAGCCCGTGACGATCAGCGGCGGGTCGATCACCGGCGCGGGGCGCGATGGCCTGCGCCTGGCCGACGACGTCCGGGCGCTCACCGCCAGCGGGCTCACCATCACGGGCGCGAAGGGCTACGGCATCGCCAGCGATGACGCGGGGAACAGCGATGCCGCGTTCACCGGGGTGACGGTCACCGGCAGCGGCAAGGACGGCGTGCTGCTCTCGGGCGGCACCCTTCGCGCAACCCTGGCGTCGTCCACGGTCACCGGCAGCACCGGGGCCGGCGTGCGCCTGGGCGATGCATCGGGGCTGCGCATCAGAGACATCCCCGTGGATGGATCCAATGCCGACGGCGACCTGGTGTTTGACGCGGAGATCCGCACGGGTGGCACCTACGACGGTCTTCGTGCCCCTGATGGCACGTTCTCGCTGGCATCCGAGCCCAATGCGGTACGCATCTCCGGCGTGTCACCCGCCCGTGCTGCACTGGCCGCGGGTGGGCCGGCCCGGCTCTCGCGCGCTGGCGCAGCACTGCTGGTGGGCGCCACCACGCGGGTGAGCACACGTCGCGTGGTGCTGCGCTATCCGGGGGGTCGCGCGGTGTACCGCAAGACGGGCGCCTCGTGGACGACGCTCCCCGGAAGCAGGCGCGTGCGCGGCCAGGTGCAGGTGGCGCTCGGCACATCGCTCCTCGGCACCGCCAGCGGCGTGTATGCCCCCTTCGGCTGATCCCGAGGAGGTCGGCGGTGACCGCCGCCGGCTGATCGGCCTCATCGTCGGGGCCGTGGTGGCGGCGCTCATCGTGGCGCTGCTGGTGGTGGGGCTGGTCAACCGCGGGACGTCGACGGCGATCGACGACGCCCTGGAGGCCGGTTCGCGCCCGCCGGCGCCGGCCCTCACGCTCCCCGTGCTGGTGTCCGGCCCGGGCCTGCCCCCGGTCGGCGAGGACGCCTCGCTGTCGGACCTCAAGGGCAAGGTCGTGGTGCTCAACCTCTGGGCCTCGTGGTGCGAGCCGTGCAAGGAGGAGTCCCCGGTGCTCGAGCAGCTGTGGCGCGCCAACCGCGAGAAGGGCGTGGTGGTGCTCGGCGTGGACATCCAGGACCTCTCATCCGACGCCCGGGCGTTCATCGAGGAGTACGGCCTCACCTACCCGTCGCTGCGCGACGGCTCGGATGACGCCAAGAGCGCGCTCGAGGCCACGGGCGTTCCCGAGACGTACATCATCGACCAGAAGGGCCGCATCGCCCTGCATATCGCCGGGCCGGTCACGAGCCCCGCGCAGTTGCAGGGTCCGATCGACCAGGTGCTGGCCGAGAAGTGATGGGCCGCCGCCTCACCGCCGGCATCGCCGTGCTGCTGGCCGTGCTGGCGATGGCGGTGCCCGCGCTGTCGCTCACGGTCAACGAGGTGGCGCGCGAGGTGCGCTGCCCCACGTGCAACACGCCGCTCGACGTGTCGAACTCGCCCGCGGCCGACCGCATGAAGATCTTCATCGCGGATCGCATCTCGAAGGGCGATGACAAGCAGGAGATCATCGACGCGCTGGTGGTGGAGTTCGGGCGCGGCGTGCTGGCCACGCCGCCGAAGTCGGGCTTCGACCTGCTGGCATGGATCGTGCCGATCGTGCTCGTGGTGGGCGGCCTGGCAGCCATCCCCTTCGTCACGCGGGCGTGGGCACGGCGTCGGGCGGATGAACCGGTTCCCGAGATCGCCCCCGAGGATGCCGCGCGCCTCGATGAGGAGCTCCGCCGCCGCGACCCCTAGGGGCCGGGGTCGCCGCGGGCTGCGGCATGATGCCCCCGTGGCCGACGCCGTCGACAGGGTGAGAGTGGGCACCGCCTCGTGGACCGATCCCGAGTTCATCAAGGCGGGCTGGTACCCCGACGCCGTGAAGAACGACGCCGCGGGGCGGCTGCGCTATTACGCCGAGCACTTCCCCATGGTGGAGGTGAACGCCACCTTCTACGCCATCCCGCGCCGGGGCACGGTGGAGGCCTGGGCCGACCGCACGCCCGACGGCTTCCGGTTCCACGTGAAGGCCCATCAGGTGATCTCCGGGCACGCGAGTGACCCGGCGCGCCTTCCGGAGCCCCTGCGGGAGCTGCCATACGAGGCCGATCGCCGCGGGCGCATCCGCAGGCCGTCGCGCGAGCTGCGCGACGCCGTCATCGACGCCCTGGTGGAGACCGTCGCGCCGCTCGGCGACAAGCTCGGGTCGATCCTCCTGCAGCTGCCGCCCCATGTGGCGGCGAGCCAGGACGCCCGGGCGGAGGTGGGGCGCATCATCGAGCGCATCCAGCCACTGCGCACGGCCGTGGAGTTCCGCAACACCTCATGGGTGGCGCCAGGGGAGCACGAGGCGTCGGCCGAGATGCTCGCAACCCGCGATGCGGCGTGGGTGTGCGTGGACGCCCCGCGCGTCGATGTGGAGAGCGCCATGCCCCCGGTGGTGGAGGTCACGTGCCCGGAGCTGGCGTACGTGCGCCTGCACGGCCGCAACGCCGCCACGTGGCAGGGCAGCCGCACGGTGGCCGAGCGCTTCGACTGGCAGTACTCCGACGAGGAGCTCGGGGAGTGGATCGGCCCGGTGATCGACATGGCCGAACGGGCCCAGGAGGTGGCCGTGGTGTTCAACAA
>CAIYRJ010000245.1 GCA_903928615.1 uncultured Actinomycetes bacterium
CGACCATCCAGAACTGGTCGAACAACGTCTACAACCTCGTCACCAAGCGCGCGGTCGCGCACGAGGACGCCGTGATGGAGTGGATCGACGGCAACCTCGGCAGCAAGCTCACCATGAAGTACCCCGCGGTGTGGATGGTGGGCCCGCGTGCCCGCGGCGAGGTGCTCTCGGTGGCCATGGCCAGCGAGGGAATGCACCAGGACGCCGGCGCCAAGATGGTGCACGTGGCGCCCGACACGTCGAGCACCATCGTGAGCAAGTCCATCTCGCAGGGTGGCGGCCGCACCAGCTACCGCGGCCTCGTGAAGGTGGAGCCCGGTGCCCGCCGCGTCAAGGCGTCGGTGGTGTGCGACGCGCTGCTCCTCGACGAGGACAGCCGCTCGGACACCTACCCCTACATGGACATCCAGGAGGAGGACACCTCCATCGGCCACGAGGCCACCGTCAGCAAGGTGGCCGACGACCAGATCTTCTACCTCATGAGCCGCGGGCTCAGCGAGGAGGAGGCCATGGCCATGATCGTGCGCGGCTTCATCGAGCCGATCGCCAAGGAGCTGCCCATGGAGTACGCCGTGGAGCTCAACCGCCTGATCGAGCTGCAGATGGAGGGCTCCATTGGCTGATGCCCCCGCCTGGGCCGCGGAAGCCCGCGACGAGGCCGCCGCCGCGCTGGCGGCGCTGCCAGAGCTCACCGGCACCGAGGAGGAGTGGCGCTTCACCCCGCCGTCCGACCTCGGCATGAACGGCGACGGGGCCACGGGCGGCAGCGCCACGGGAACTGTCGCGCTGCCGGCGGCGTCGGGGCGCTCCGCGCGGCTGGCGTTCGTCGACGGCGCGCCCGCGCCGGCTGAGGTGGCCGACCTGCCGGACGGCGTGATCGTCGCCGAGCTCGGCGAGGCGCTGGCGGCGCATGAGGACCTCGTGCGCGACCGCCTCTACTCGCTTGCCGGATTCGACGACCGCCCCGGGGCGCTCAACGCCGCCAGCTGGGATGCCGGCACGTTCGTGTACGTGCCGCGCGGGGTCGAGGTGGAGCTGCCGGTGGAGACGGTGCTAACGGCCACCGGTGCGGAGGGCCGCGTGTTCGGCCGCACCCTGGTGATCGTGGAGGAGGGCGCGAAGGCCACGGTGATCGACCGCTACCTCTCCCCCGATCTCGACGGCGCCGTGCACGCGTCCACCGTGGTGGAGATGTTCGTTGCCGACGGCGGCGAGCTCGAGCACGTGTCGTACATCGGCTGGGGCCGCGGCGTGCGCCATCAGGCGACCATCCGCGGCGCGGCCGGCAAGGACGCCCGCGTGCGGTCGGTGAACGTCACGCTCGGAGGCGACATCGTGCGCGTGGAGCCCACGATGTACTGCCGCGGCACGGGCGCCGACGCCCGCGCGCTGGGCCTCTACTTCGCCACCGGATCGCAGCACTTCGAGCACCGGGTGGTCTCGCGCCACGAAGCGCCGCAGGCCTATTCGAACCTGCTCTACAAGGGCGCCATCCAGGACACC
>CAIYRJ010000246.1 GCA_903928615.1 uncultured Actinomycetes bacterium
TGACCGGGGTGAGCAAGGGCGTGTTCGCCCCGGGCTGGCTCGCCAAGGTGCTCGCCGCCGGCGCGGTGGTGGTGGCCCCCGACTATCCAGGTTTGGGCGACGGCCGGAATGCCCCTGCCTCGTACCTCATCGGCGATCTCGAGGGGCGCAGCCTCATCGCCGCATCCCGTGCCGCGATGTCATTCGACCAGTCGGAGGCGGGGAAGGAGGCCGATAGCGGGCAGGGCATCGGCACGACCAGCACCTCGCCCGTCGCCTTCTACGGGCACTCGCTCGGCGGGTACGCGGCCCTCTTCGCCGCCCAGCTCGCGCCGACCGTGGACCCCTCGCTTCCCGTCAAGGGCGCAGCGGCCTTCGCGCCGGCGTCCATGCTGCGTGACCAGCTCCTGGCGAATGCCACCGACCCCGCGGGCATCCTGCTGCTCAGCTACGCGCTGACGTCCTACGAGAAGACCTACGGGAATGAGAGCCCCCGGCCGTGGGCCGGCGACGTGGTGAGCCCCATCGGGCGTCCCGCGCTGCGGACGATCGCCGGCATGTGCCTCCTCTCCGGCGCCGGCGTGAGCGGCATCGTCACGCCGGCGATCGCGAAGGCGTTCGTCAAGCCCGGCAGCGTGGATTCCGCGCCGTGGAAGGCGCTGCTCGAGCGCAACACCCCGGGGGCCGTGGCCTCCCGCGCGCCCATCCTCGTGGCCGCCGGCACCGACGACACCCTCACCAGCCTCGCGACCCAGCGCGCATACGCCGCCCGAGCCTGCGCCGCGGGCTCGAAGGTGCGCGTGACGGAGATCACCGGCGGACACCGCAGCGCGATCAGGGATGGCGAGTCCGTCGGCCTGCCCTGGCTGCTCGATGCCGTGGGCGGGAAGGCGCCGGACATGACCGGCGCCTGCTCCTAGGCGCTCCGGGAGGCGCCGGATTCGCCCGTCCCGCGGGCGAAGGCCCCGCGGAATCCCCTGGTGCGAATGGGCACCTCGATGAAGCGGTACGACAGCGCCGCGACGGCCACGGTGACTGTCACCTGAAGCAGCGAGAGCCAGCCCGTGGAGAGGTCCACGCCGTACTCCGGGGTCATGAGCGTGATCACCGGCAGGTGCCACAGGTAGATGCCGTACGAGCGGGCGCCGATCCAGATGAGCGGCGCGAGGGCGAAGAGCCGGCTGGTGCTGGTGCCCGGGTGAGCGGCGGCGATCACCAGCAGGCCCGCGACCACCGCGATGATGGCGAAGCCCCCCTGGTAGAGCAGATCCTGCGCCTGCGAGAAGCCCACGAGAAGCCCGAGCGTGCCGACCAGTCCCACCACGCCCGCCGCCTCCACGAGCCCCCCGCGCACGCCCTGCAGCCTCCAGGTGGTGAAGCGTGCCGGCGGCAGCGCGAGCGCGGCGATGATGCCGATGAGCAGCGCAATGGCACGGGTGTCGGTGCCCAGGTAGATGCGCGACTGCGACTCCCATGACTCATCGAAGATGAGGAACGACAGCGCCACCGACGCCACGGCGCCCGCGATGGCACCTGCAAGCAGCGTGCGCCGGCCGAGGCCGAACAGCACCATCACCGCAGCCATCACGAGCGGCCACACCAGGTAGAACTGCTCCTCCACGGCGAGCGACCACAGGTGCTCGTACGCCCCGCTGCGGGCCTCGGGGTCGTAGGGGACCCACGGCACGGCGATCACGTACCAGTTGGTCACGTATCCCAGGCCCGCGAGCAGCATGGTCTTCGTGCGGGTGACGAGCGACCAGTCGATGATGGCCATCCACGCCGCGCTCACGGCCAGCATCACCACCAGCGCGGGGATGAGCCTGCGGATGCGACGCATCCAGAACGACCCGAGCCTGATTCGCCCGGTGCCCTCGGCCTCGGCCATGAGCAGTGACGTGATGAGGTAGCCCGAGAGCA
>CAIYRJ010000247.1 GCA_903928615.1 uncultured Actinomycetes bacterium
CGGACGGAGCACCATGAGCGGTTACCAGATCGGCGTCCTCTTCCACCTCGTCGGGGTGATCCTCTTCTTCGCCGGCGCGGCAGTGGCGGGAGTGGTGGCCACGGCAGCGCCCAAGCGGGAGAAGCCCTCCGAGATCGCCGTGATCCTCGGACTCGCCCGCTACGGCGCCATCATGCTCGCAGTGGGCGGAGTGGTGCTGCTGCTCGCGGGCTTCTACCTCTCAGGGAAGATCGACGGCTACGGCCAGAGGTGGCTCGAGATCAGCATCGTGCTGTTCGTCGTCGCCCTGGTGGCCGGGTGGCTGGGCGGCCGCCGCAGCCGCAAGACGCGCGAGTACGCGGAGCAGGTGGCCTCGGGGAGCGGGGGAGATGAGGCCACGCTGCGCACCATGCTCGCCAACCGCACCACCTGGGCGCTGCACTGGGCCGCGGTGGTGCTCGCCGTGGTGGTGCTCGTGCTCATGATCTGGCAGCCGGGGGCGTGATCGCCACGGAGCGCCACGGGTATACTCAGGCCCGGTCCTAGCCCCTCCTCCCGGAGCGTCTCATGCGTGTTCCCCTCGCAATCGCGGGTGTCGTCGTGGCCACAGGCCTGATCGTCGCCGGCTGCGGCTCATCGTCCGAGCCGGCGTCCGACACCACCACTCGCGCGGCATCAGGCTCCGCCCAGTCCGGTGTGGCAGGCGGTGGTGACGGGCCCGACCGCAGCGAGACCGCGCGCACCGACCTGGCTGCCGCGCCGCCGGTCGTCAAGGAGACCGACGAGCAGCTGAAGACGGCTGCCGAGAAGCAGTCGACGTTCCCCACGGTGCTCGATCCCCGGCTCTGGAACGGCGAGGCGATGAAGGCCGACGTGGCGGCCAAGACCGTCGCCAACGTCAACGCGCTCGCCAAGCGGTCGGGCATCAAGGATCTCAAGGTGGATGCCATCGAGCTCTTCGGCAGTAACGCGTCGTACGAGTACGACGACAAGGCCGACTTCGGGGTGCACGTGTTCGTGAGCTCCCCGACCATGGATGCCGATCAGGTCAACGGGGTCATGAAGCTGCTGAGCAACTACACGGAGCTCAAGCAGGAGGGCAGCATCTTCTATTACGGCGTGCCGCTCGAGGTGACGTTCCACGGCAAGCGCACCGCGAACTACGAGCCGAAGAAGGGCCAGGGTCAGTACTCGTTCACCGAGAGCAAGTGGATCGAGAAGCCCACGCAGCAGCCCAACAACTTCGACCGCGCCCAGATGGTGACCGACGCGAAGGGCTACATCGCCAAGTACAACGCACTGGTCGAGGAGTACGCCAAGGACAAGAAGGCGTTCGCCTGCAAGAAGTTCGGTGACCTCGACGACGAGATGAAGAAGTACCGCGGCGCCGGCCTCGACGCGGGCGGGCAGCGGTCCACCGCCAACCTGACCTACCGCATGCTCAGGCGCCTCAGCGTGAACATCCCCGACGAGGTCGACGTGCTCGAGGACGAGTGCAAGTACATCCAGGAGTCCCTGCCGTAGGGAACGCCGGGGTCAGCCTGCGCTGATCACCACCAGCGGGAACTCCCGCGGGGTCTTGGTGTTGTACTCGTCGTAGTCGGGCCAGATGTCGGTCATCACCTTCCAGAGCCGGTCCCGCTCATCGGGGCCGGCCGTGCGGGCGGTGGCGGCCATGATCTCCGGCCCCACCTGGATGACTACCTCGGGATCGGCCTCGAGGTTCACGTACCAGTCCGGGTGCGCCGGGGCGCCGCCGTACGAGGCCAGCACCACGTAGTCGTCGCCATCCATGCCGTAGATCAGCGCGGTGCGCCTGGCCGTGCCGCTCTTCTTGCCGCGCGTCGTGAGCAGGAGCGTGGGAACGCCCGGCTGCCAGTAGTGGCCCTCCGTGCCGCCCGACTCCACGTACTGGCGCACGTGGTCGGCCACCCAGCCGCTCTCGGGGTCGATGGGG
Source organism: uncultured Actinomycetes bacterium (assembly GCA_903928615.1). Lineage (GTDB taxonomy): Bacteria > Actinomycetota > Thermoleophilia > Miltoncostaeales > Miltoncostaeaceae > SYFI01. The sequence continues at coordinate 1,937 of CAIYRJ010000247.1, forward strand.
GTCTCGTCGATGAGTGCCATGGGTCCTCCGTATCTCGGGTCAGGCCACTGCGTGGGCGGAGCGTACGCGCATGGCGTCGTCGAGCGCGCCCTGGGCCATCTCCACCGACGCCAGCAGGTCGCGAGCCTCGGCCGGGACCGATGGCGCGCCGCCTGCCCGCGGCGGGATCGCCTGGGAGTCGCTGATGGCGTCCAGGCGCCGGCCCACGTCATCGATGTCATCCACCACTGAGGCGGGAAGCGCATCTGCCACCTCGCGGCGCTCGCCGATCTCGCTGACGGCGATGATGGCCGTGGCCTGGGTGAGTCCCGTGAGCACGGCCCGCGCCTCGCGGTCGTCGAGGCTGTGGCGCGCGAACTCCGTACCCGCGGCCTGCACGATCTGCGCCGCGGCGATGCGATGCGATGCCACGTCGGCTCGCGCCACCTGCCTGTCGGTGCCCTCCATGCCGTGCGTCACGTGGCGGGCGTACTCGGCCACCGAGCGCGCGAACGACGCCAATACCCCGGCCATGGCCTGGGTGGTGCGGGCGGGGAGCGCGAGCACCGCGGCCACGGCGATGACGGCGGCGTTCAGCGTGCTTGCCTGGCGCAGTTCGGGAGTCTCGAGGAGCGGGTCGCCGAGGAGGCCGAACACCGCGACCACGAAGGCCGGGACGCCTGCCGTGCACAGCGCGTAGTTGGGGCCGATGAACGCGTAGATGATCACCGTGCTTACGAACACGACGATGAGCACCGGCACCGTGCCGAACCCGAAGATCCCCAGCACCACCCCGGCCAGCACGATGCCGAGGATCGTGCCGCCGATGCGGCCGGTCACGCGCACGGCGGTACCCGCGAGATCGGGACGCAGCACCCAGGCCAGGGTCATGGGGATCCAGTAGTTGTGCGGAAAGCCCATGGCGATGGCCAGGCCCGTGCCCACCAACTCGGCAGCGGTCAGCCGGATGGCGTGGCGCAGCATGAGGTCGTCGAAAGCTGCAGGGCCCACCAGCCTCGACAGCGACTCCTGGGATCCGTCGAGGCCCAGCGGAACCGACCGCATGCCGCCCGTGTGCACTCCGTCCCCCAGCGCGGCCAGTGCCTCGC
>CAIYRJ010000248.1 GCA_903928615.1 uncultured Actinomycetes bacterium
CGAGGCCCTCCGCGATGGCGGTCTTGCCCACGCCCGGCTCGCCGATGAGCACGGGGTTGTTCTTGGTGCGGCGCGAGAGCACCTGGATGACCCGGCGCACCTCCTCGTCGCGCCCGATCACCGGGTCGAGCTTGCCCTGGGCAGCCGCCACGGTGAGGTCGCGCCCGTACTTCTCGAGCGCCTGGTACTTCTCCTCGGGGTTGGGGTCGGTCACGCGCGCCGACCCGCGCACCTGCTTGAGCGCGGCCATGAGCGTCTCGCGGGTGACCCCCGCCGACTCCATGGCCTGCTTCGCCGGGCCGGTCTCGTCGACCAGCGCGAGCAGCAGGTGCTCGGTGCTGATGTACTCGTCGGTGAGGGCCTCGGCCTCCTGGCCGGCCTTCCTCACCACCGCCTTGAAGGCGGGCGAGAACTCCACGGTGACGCTCGCCCCGCTGACGGTGGGGCGAGCCTCCACCGCGGCCTGGGCCGCGGCGCGCAGCTGCGCCGGGTTCGCGCCGGCGCGCTCGACGATCGGCTGCACCACGCCCTCCGGCTGGTCGAGCAGGCAGAGCAGCAGGTGCTCGGGCTCGACCAGCTGGTTCCCCCGCGTCTCCGCGATGGCCTGGGCTGCCCCGAGCGCCTCTGCGGCGCGCTCAGTGGGCTTGTCTACGGGCATTAACTGGACCTCCTCGGGTCTCGTGAATCTGTGGCGCGGGGCACCGGGCGGAGCCCCGCGGGAATTACCGTCTTGATGGGCACGGCGGGCGGACCCGCCTTGCGGCGCACGTGCACGATCTCGGTGGACATCGCCCGCCGTGAGGCGTCGATGGCGCGCTCGTGCTCGGCCACGCGGGCCTGCATCTCGCGCTCGAGCTCGCGCACGCGGCGCATGGCCTTGTCGAGCTGCTGCTCGAGCGTGAGCACGCGCTCGATGCCGGCCAGGTTGAGCCCGCTCTCGCCCAGCGCCTGGATGCGGCGCAGGCGGGCGAGGTCGGCCTCGGAATACAGGCGGGTGCGACCCTTCGTGCGGCCGGGCTGCACCAGTCCCCGGCGCTCGTACATGCGCAGGGTCTGCGGGTGCATGCCGGCCATCTCGGCGGCCACGCCGATCATGAACACCGGCCGCGTCTCGTCGCGCTCGGGGCTCATCGGAAGAGCTTCTCCCTCGGGTCGGCGCCGTCGAGCGCCGCGAAGGCCTCCAGGGCCTCCTTCTGCTCGTCGCTGAGCGACGACGGCACGGCGAGCCTGAGCTTCGCGAGCAGCGAGCCGTTGCCCGATCCATTGAGCTTGGGCGCGCCCTTGCCGGGCACGCGCAGCGTGCGGCCGTCCTGGCTGCCCGCCGGCACGGTGATCTTCACCCGGCCGTCGAGCGTGGGCACCTCGATCTTCGCGCCGAGCGCCGCCTCGCTGAAGGTGATGGGCACCTCCACCACGAGGTCGTCGCCCTTGCGGGTGAACACCGGGCTGGGCATGACGCGCGTGATCACGTGCAGGTCGCCCGCCGGGCCACCGCGCATGCCGGCGCCGCCCTTGCCCTTCAGCTTGATGCGGGTGCCGTCCTTCGCGCCGGCCGGGATGCGCACGCGGATGCGCCGCTCGGCCGATCGCACGCCGGAGCCACGGCAGTCCGTGCAGGGGTCCTCGATGATCGTGCCCGCGCCGCCGCACTCGGGGCAGGTCTCGGGGATCGAGAAGCCGCCGATGTCGCGACCCACCTGGCCACGGCCGTCACAGGCCGTGCACAGGCGCGGGCTCGTGCCCGGCTTGGCACCGGACCCCGAGCACGTGGCGCAGGCCTCGGTCTTCTCGAGGGTCACCGGCACCTCGGCGCCGGCCATCGCCTGGTCGAACGACAGCGTCACCTCCACCTCGAGGTCCTGGCCGCGCCGGGCCGCGGGCTCGCCGCGTCCGCCGCGACGTCCCCCGCCCCCGAACATCGATCCGAAGATGTCGCCGAGGTCGCCGAAGCCACCCGCGCCGGCTCCGCCCGCGCCGCCGCCGTAGCCGCCGTAGCCGCCGCCCATGCGGGCGAACTGGCGCTCGGCGTCGTACTCGCGGCGCTTCTCGGCGTCGGACAGCACGTCGTGCGCGTGCGAGACCTCCTTGAACCGCTCCTCCGCGGATGCGTCATCCGGGTTGGCGTCAGGGTGGTACTTGCGCGCAAGGGCGCGGTAGGCCTTCTTGATGGCCTCGTCGTCCGCGTCCTCGGGCACGCCGAGGACCGCATAGAGGTCCTTGTCGTTCAGCGGGTGCCCCCTCCCTGGGAGACCACCACGCGCGCCGGCCGGATGACCGCGTCGGACATCCGGTAGCCGCGCTCCACCACCGCCACGACGGTGCCCTCCGGGTGATCCGGAGAGGGCACGCCCTGGACGGCCTCATGCACGTTGGGGTCGAAGGCCTCGCCGTGGGCGGGGATCTCCTCCACTCCCCTGCCCGCCAGCAGGGCGCCCAGCTGCTGCTTGACCATGTCGACGCCCGCGACGATGCCCTGGGCTCCTTCGTCGCCCGCGGCCACGAGGGCCTCGAGCGCGCGCTCCAGGTTGTCGAGCACGGGCAGCAGCTCGCCGACGAGGTCGCGCACGCCGGCCTCGGCCAGCATCGGGCGCTCGCGCTCGACGCGCTTGCGGTAGTTGTCGAAGTCGGCCCGGGTGCGCTGCAGCTGGTCGAGGTACTCGTCCCGCTCGGCGCTCACCCGCGCCAGGTCGTCACTGCTCTCGTCCACGCCCTCGGGGCCCGGGGCACCCGCCTCCGCGGCGGGCACCTCGGGCTCCTCGGGAGCGACGTCGTTGTCGGTTCGATCGGTCAACGGGATTCCCCTAGGCCTTCTGGGCCGGCTCGTCCTCGTCGATGACCTCGTAGTCCGCGTCCTCCACGGTCTCCTCGCCGGCGTCGCCCGCGCCCTGCTGCTCGGCGGCAGCGCGCTGGTACACCTGCTCGGACACCTTGTGAAGCGCCTGGGTGACCTTCTCGGTCGCGGCCTCGATGGACGCCGCGTCCTCACCCGACTGGCTGGCACGGGCCTCCTGGATCGCCGACTCGAGCTCCGCCTTCAGGGCCTCGTCGACCTTGTCGCCGTGGTCCTTGAGCTGGCGCTCGGCCTCGTTCACGCGGGCCTCGCTCTGGTTGCGGGCGTCGGCCAGCGCGCGCAGGCGCTTGTCGTCGTCGGCGTGGCTCTCGGCCTCGTCGACCATGCGCTTCACCTCGTCGTCACTCAGGCCGGACGAGCTCTTGATCTCGATCTTCTGCTCGTTGCCGGTGCCCCGGTCCTTCGCGGACACGTGCACGATGCCGTTGGCGTCGATGTCGAACGTGACCTCGATCTGCGGGGTGCCGCTCGGGGCGGACGGGATGCCGGTGAGGTTGAAGCGACCCAGCGTGCGGTTGAACGACGCCATCTCGCGCTCGCCCTGCAGCACGTGGATCTCCACCTGGCTCTGGTTGTCCTCGGCCGTCGAGAAGACCTCGCTCTTCTTGGTCGGAATCGTGGTGTTGCGCTCGATGAGCCGCGTGAACACGCCGCCCTTGGTCTCGATGCCCAGCGACAGCGGGGTCACGTCGAGCAGGAGGACGTCCTTCACGTCGCCCGCGAGCACGCCGGCCTGGATGGCGGCGCCGACGGCCACCACCTCATCGGGGTTGACGGTCTGGTTCGGGTCCTTGCCCGTGATCCGCTTCAC
>CAIYRJ010000249.1 GCA_903928615.1 uncultured Actinomycetes bacterium
CGCGGATCTCGTGCCGGTCGGCCGCCGAGCGCGCACGGGCTGCCACCAGCGCATCGGCCGCGCGTGCGGCGAGCCCCTCGGGGTCGGGTGCGCCGGCGTCGGCGAGCAGCGCGGCGAGCGAAGTGGGCGGGGCGTCCCCGCCACCCGGCTGCGGGTGCACGCGGTTCACCACCACCGCGCCCAGCGGGTAGCGGTCATCGCGCAGGCGACACCAGAGCGCGATGGCCTCGCCGGCGGGCTCGGGACGCGGTCCGGTGACCACGACGAACCGCGAGGAGTCGGACGCCAGCAGGAACCTCACGGCCGACGCGCGCTCGCTGAAGCCCTCGTACATGCCGTCGAACGACTGCAGGAACTCCGAGATGTCGGTGAGCAGCTGGGCGCCCGTGAGCCGCTCCACCACCGACATCACCATGTGGCCGCCGGCCTGCAGCGCGCGCCACCCGCTGCGCCCCACGCCGCCGCGGGGGCCGAGCAGCAGCCGCAGTCCGCGGCCCTCGACGAAGCGCGTCATGCGCTCCGGGGCGTCGAGGAAGTCCAGGGCGTTCCGCGCAGGCGGGGTGTCCAGCACCACGGCGTCGTAGTCGCCGGAGTCCACCAGCTCGTGCAGCCGCTCCACGGCCATGAACTCCTGCGCCCCGGCCACCGCCGTCGAGAGGTGGCGGTAGATGCGGTTTCGCAGGATCTTCTCGCGCGCGGCCTCATCGGGGGCCTCGCGCGCCACGAGGCGGTCGAAGGTTGCCTGCGGGTCGAGCTGCAGGGCGTCCAGCGTGCCCTCCATGCGCATGCCGGCGGCCTCCACGCGCGCCGGGTCCACCCGGTGCGGGGTGTCGCCGAGGTCGTCGATGCCGAGGGCGGTCGCGAGCCTGCGCGCGGGGTCGATGGTCACCACGGCCACGCGCGCCCCGCGCGCGGCGAGCCCGAGCGCCAGCGCCGCCGACACGGTGGTCTTGCCGACGCCACCGGCGCCGGCCACCACCACCACGCGGCGTCCCTCGAGCATCTCCACGAGGTCGAAGGCGTTGTTCATGCGGCACCCCGGATGGCCGGGTCGCCCATGAGCGCGGCGGAGAGCGCCTCGAGACCGCCGGATCCCGGCGCGAGGTCGGGCACGTGGGGAAGCACGGCGACCGGCAGCCCGGACTCGCGCGCCAGGCCCTCGACCTCGCGCTCGTCGTGATGGGCCCCGTCCGTCACCGCGATCGCCGCCGTCGCGGCGGCACGCTCGGCATCGCCGGCGGCCGGGTCGGCCAGCACCGCGCGCAGCGCCTGGGCATCCGCGGGGCTGAAGGGGGAGCGGCGCACGGCGTTGGCCACGGCGCAGGCCACGGGCATGCCGCGCGCGCGGAGGATCTCCACCGCCTCGATGGCCTCGGTCACCGCGAGGTCCTCGGGCATGGCCACCACGGCGATGCCGGTGGCGGCCGGGTGGCGCACCACCTTCTCGATCGCCTCGGCCTGGTCGCGGATGGGCCCCGAGCCGGCGAGGTCGCGGGCATTGCCCGCGGCCTCGAGCAGGGCGATCCCATGGCCCGTGGCCGGGGAGTCCACCACGAGGCGGTCCCACACCGGCGCGCCGTCGCGCACCGTGGTGGCGAGGTCCCAGATCTTCCCCAGCGTCACGAGCTCGGCGAGGCCCGGTGCCGCCTGGGTCACCTGGTGGAAGGCCCTGCTGCGGGCCATCATCTCGACCAGGGGCTTCACCCTCAGCTGGATGCTGAGGTACTCCTGGGTGGCGAGCTCGGCATCCACCGTGAGGGCGAAGAGCCCCGGGCGCACCTCCACCGGCTCGTCCAGGGCCGGTGCCGTGCCGAACAGCGCCTCCGTGCGCGTCTCGGCCCCCACCTCCACCAGCAGCGTGCGATGGCCGGCATCGGCCAGCCCGAGGGCGAGCGCGGCCGCCACGGCGGTCTTCCCGACGCCTCCCTTGCCGAGCACGAAGACCATGCGGCGGTCGATGAGCGGCGGCCCCTCCATCGCCACCACCCTAGCCAGCCAGCCCCCCGGGTCCGATGGCACCGGTGGCGACGGGTACGACTGCACCACCCACGGTGACCGCCGTGGGGCCATCCGCGCGGATGTCGACCACCACGTCCACGCGCCCGGGGCGGCCCATGCCGCGCCCCTGCATCACGGTGAGGCGGCCCTGCGGGCCACGCCCGAGCGTGCCGCGCGCGGCGAGGCAGGCACCGAGGGCCGCGGCGGCGCTGCCGGTGACCGGATCCTCGGGGATCCCGATTGGCGCGGCGAAGTGCCGCACCTCTGCCGTCGGCGATCCCTCCCCGTCACCGTCCGGGCCATCGGCGCCCGCCGGCCGGAGCACGTAGGCGCTCACGCCGGCCCATCCCTCCTCCTCGCCGAGCGCACGGAGTCCGTCGTGGTCGGGGGCCAGCACGTCGAGATCGTGCACCTCGAGCATCGCCTGCGGCAGCCCGGCGTGCCAGATGGGCGCGTCCCCCGCGGCATCCGCGCCCAGCAGGCGCGCGAGGGCCTGGGCATCCGCGTGCCCCTGCGCAACCGGATGAGGGCGGGTCATGCGTGCCCCGTGGTCGTCGGCCGCCACCACCACCTCGCCACCCGGTGCCACCAGCACGCCCTCATCCGTGATCCAGCCGATGCGGCGCAGCACCCAGGCGGTGCCAACCAGCGGGTGGCCGGCCATCGGGATCTCGGCAGTGGGCGTGAAGATGCGCAGGCGCGGTGGGTGCCCGGGTTCGGCGAAGACGGTCTCGGACACCCCGAACTCCGCGGCCAGCGCCTGCATGCGCGCGGCGGACGGCATGGCATCGGCCGTGGCCACCACGAGGGGGTTCCCCGAGAGCGGCCCGGTGGCGAACACGTCGACCCAGTGGAAGTCCATGGCGGTAGTGTCCCAGTCCATGGGCTGGGACAGCTGGACCATCCTCGGATCGGCGATCGCGCTGGTCGCACTCGTGGCCCTCGGGCTCGCGTACGCCGCCGTGCGCGCCCTGCGGCTCAAGCGACGCGTGGGCGCGAGCTCTGCGCGCATGTCGCCGATCCTCGCCGGCATCAGCGCGAGCGCGGCGCGCATCGAGGACGGCCTGGCCACGGCCGAGAAGGGCGCGCAGGAACTGGCGGTCGAGGTGGAGCGCCTGCGGGTGGCGGTGGCCGAGCTGCAGGTGATCAGCAGCCACGCGTTCATCGCGATCAAGGAGATCCGCGGGCCGCTCGGATGGCTGGCGGGCATCCGGGCTCTCGTCAAGTACCGCGGCCGATAGCCGTGCGCGCAGCCGTCGTCGACGTCGGCTCCAACTCCACGCGCCTGCTGCTGCTCGAGGGCATCGGGCCGGATGGCGCGGTGGGCGAGAGGGTCACCACCGTCACCGGGCTTCGCAGGGGGGCATCCGCCGACGGCTCGGTGTCGGACGACGCCCTCGCGCGGCTCGCCGCCTGCCTCGACGACTACGCGTCGCGCATCGCGGCTGCGGGGTCACCGCCGGTGGTGGCCGTCGGGACGTCCGCGGTGCGCGATGCGCCCAACCAGGGGGCAATCGCCGCGCTCGTGCACGACCGCCTCGGGGCCCCGCTCAGGGTGGTGGGCGGCAAGGAGGAGGCTGCGCTGGCCTTCGCGGGGGCACGGCTCGCGCTCGGCGACGCCGATGGCCCGTGCCGGGTGCTCGACATCGGGGGTGGCAGCACGGAGGTGGTGCAGGGGGGAAGCGATGGACCGCGCCACGCCGTGAGCCTGGCCCTCGGCGTGAACCGCCAGGGGGACCTCATCACGGCCGATCCGCCCCCAGCAGGGGACGTCGCGGCCGTGCGCGAGGCGTCGCGGGGGCTGGTCTCGGCCGCGGCCGGTGGCTTCCCGGCTGACGGCCCGCTCATCGGCGTGGCCGGGACCGTCACCACTGCCGCGGCGATCCTCAACGGGCGCTACGACCCCGACGAGGTGCATGGCACCACGGTGACAGCCGTCCAGGTGGAGGACGTGCTGGGCCGCCTCTGCGCGATGGACGATGCCGCGCGCCGGCGGGTGCCGGGACTGCACCCGGATCGGGCGAACGTGATCGTGCCCGGGCTGGCGATCCTGCTGGGTGCGCTCGACGCCCTCGGCGCCGACCGCCTCGTGGTCTCGGAGCGGGACATCCTCGACGGCATCGCGCTGGAGTGGGCGTCGTCGGGCCGCGGGCCAGGCGAATAGACTCCGGGCGATGGGCACGCAGCCAGCAAACGATCTCGCGGGCCAGGAGGACGCCGTGCACGCGGTGGACGGCCTCGCGGCTGCACTCGCGCGAACCGAGAACCCCGCCGACGACCGGCGGATGATCTTCTCGAAGGGCGAGAACACCCGGCACATCCGCTTCGAGCAGGTGCTCGACCGCTGGCCCGTGTTACCCGAGGACTGGGCGCGTCGCGTGGAGGACGCGCGCATCGCCGCGGTGGACCGCACCCCCGGCGCCGCGACGTTCGGGCGCTGACCGGGTGCTCGTGACCGCTGGCCGGAGTGGCGGAACTGGTAGACGCGGGGGACTTAAAATCCCCGGCCCCTCGGGGCGTGCGGGTTCGAATCCCGCCTCCGGCTCATGCACCTCCCGCCAGGCGGACCCGCGGGGGGCCCGCCTGGCGGAGATGACGATCGGCTATCCGGCCACCGAGCGCTTGAGCTGGGCGCCCGCCTGGAAGCGGGGCACCTTGCGCGCCGGGATCTGGATCTTCCTGCCGGGATTGCGGGGGTCAACGCCCTCGCGTGCGGCGCGGTGCGACACCGAGAACTTGCCGAAGCCGGAGAACTGCACCTCGTCTCCGGCCTTGAGGGCGAGCTCGAGCTCGTCCAGGACGGCCTGCACTGCACGGGTCGCCTGGTCGTTGGTGAGGTCGGCTGCACGCGCGACGCGCTTGACGAAGTCGGCCTTGGTCATGGGTCTCCTCGCTTCGGTGACCTCCGGACGGAGGCTGCAGCGATCGCTGCGAAGTGGGGATGACGCTACCAACGCACCCGGACGCATCCCCCTCGGGGGCGATGAAAAATGGCTTAGCGCAGGGGTTTTTGCATGATCGGACGTTCCACCAAGCCCACGATCGAGGTCGAGATCGTGGGCCCCGGGCTCGCCGCCGTGAGGGAGTCACCGGGACGCGGCACGGGCCGGCCGCCCGAGGCCGACCGGCTCGACCTCTCGCTGGGCCTCCTCGCATGGGGCGTGCACCGCACGAACGAGGGCGAGGTGCGCGCGGTGGCTGATCGCATCCGCGAGCTCGCCTCGGCCGTGGCCGCGAGCGACGACGGCCGCGTGCCCGAGGGCACGGTGCGCGTGGCCACGCGCACCCAGGGCGTGGTGGCGGTGCAGCTCGGCACGTGGTCGGGCGATCGCGGGCTCACCCGGGTGAAGGCCGAGATCGCCCATTCGTCGGTGGGGCCCGTGCCGCTCATCAAGGGGTCGCCGTCGCCCGGCATGCTCGTGCTGGCCGGGCTCTGCGCCGTGATGGACGAGTCGGAGCGGTCCGATGCGGCCGGGCGCCTCGCGCTCGCCCTGGCCCTCGAGGGGCTCATCGCCTGGTACGGCGAGTCGCATCGCATGACCCCGGCGCGCGACGCCGTGAGGTCCGCGCGCTCGCACGCGGTCGACCGGCTGCGATCGGCGGGGCACGACCTGCCGCCCTGCCTCTGGGATGCCCCGGCCTAGTCCTCCTGGTGCGGGTTCGCCACGGCGAGCGCCGCGATCTCGGTGACGATCTCCTCGTTGGCGAGCGTCGTCACGTCACCCAGCTTCCGCTGCTCCGACACGTCGCGCAGCAGGCGACGCATGATCTTCCCCGACCGCGTCTTCGGCAGGTCGGCCGTGAGCACGATGGACGCGGGCTTGGCGATGGGCCCGATCTGCACCGCCACGTGGTTGCGCAGTTCGGTGATGAGGGCGTCGTCACCCGCCACGCCGTCGCGCAGCGTCACGAACGCAGCGATTGCCTCGCCGGTCACCTCGTCGGCGCGACCCACCACCGCGGCCTCGGCCACCGCGGGGTGGTCGACGAGCGCGCTCTCCACCTCGATGGTCGAGAGGCGGTGCCCCGACACGTTCATCACGTCATCGATGCGCCCGAGCAGCCAGAAGTCGCCGTCGTCGTCGATCCGGCAGCCGTCGCCCGCGAGGTAGAGCCCGGGGAACCGGCTCCAGTAGGTCTCCACGTAGCGGTCGTCGTCCCCGAGGAGCGTCCGCAGCATCGACGGCCACGGCCGGTCGATCACCAGGTATCCGCCCTGCCCGCGCGGGACGTCCTGGCCATCCTCTCCCACCACGCGGGCCGAGATGCCCGGCATGGGGCGTGACGCCGACCCCGGCTTGAGCGTGCTCACGGCGGGCAGCGGGCTGATCATGATGCTGCCGGTCTCGGTCTGCCACCAGGTGTCCACCACGGGGGCCGATCCGCCGCCGATGTGCTCGCGGTACCACTCCCAGGCCTCGGGGTTGATGGGCTCGCCCACGCTGCCGAGCACCCGGATGCGGCTGAGGTCGTGCACCTGCGGGAAGGAGTCGCCCCACTTCATGAAGGTGCGGATCGCCGTGGGCGCCGTGTAGAGGATCGACACCCGGTAGCGCTCGGCGATCTCCCAGATGCGGTTGTGCGAGGGGAAGGCGGGCGCGCCCTCGTACATCACGCTCGTGGCGCCGTTGGCGAGCGGCCCGTAGACGATGTACGAGTGACCGGTGACCCACCCGATGTCGGCTGCGCACCAGTAGATGTCGTCGTCGCGCAGGTCGAACACCATGCGGTGCGTGGACGCCGCGCCGGTGAGGTACCCGCCGGTCGTGTGCACGATTCCCTTGGGCTTGCCGGTGGTCCCGGAGGTGTAGAGCGCATAGAGCATCTGCTCGGAGTCCATGGGCTCGGCGGGGCAGTCGGGGTCGGCGGCGTCCTCGATGTCCTGGAACCACAGGTCGCGGCCCTCGGTCCACTCCACCGGCTCGCCGCTGCGCCGCGCCACCACGCAGTGGCGCACGCCGGGCGCCTGCGCCAGGGCCTCGTCGGAGTTGGCCTTGAGCGGCACCTTCTTGCCGGCGCGGAACGAGTGGTCCTGCGTCACGAGGACCGTCGCCCCGAAGTCCTCCATGCGGTCGCGCAGGGCCTCGGACGAGAACCCGCCGAACACCACGGTGTGGGCGGCGCCCAGGCGCGCGCACGCGAGCATCGCGATGGGCAGCTCGAGGATCATCCCCATGTAGATGGCCACGCGGCCACCGCGCTCCACGCCGAGGGCCTTGAGCGCGTTCGCGAACCGGCACACGCGCTCGTGCAGCTCGCGGTAGGTGATGCTCTGCCGGTCGCCGGGCTCGCCCTCCCAGTGGAAGGCCACGCGATCCCCGCGCTCATGCAGGTGCCGGTCGAGGCAGTTGGCCGACGCGTTCAGCGTGCCGCCCGTGAACCACCGGTAGAAGGGCGGGGTGGAGTCGTCGAGCGCCACGTCCCACGGTGAATCCCACTGCAGCCGGTGCGCCTGCTCCTCCCACCACCCGACCGGGTCGGCCTCGGCGCGCGCATACACCGCGGGGCTGCCGATCACCGCATAGGTGGACATGCCGGGGGGCGGGGGGTAGGTCACGCCGTCCTGCTGCAGCGCATTGATCGCCGGCCCATTGCCCGTCATCGCGACTCCTTCCGCCATCCCATATCGTTCTCGAGTGTACGCGGGCCATGTGCAAGGCACGCGCGGCAAGGCCGGAGAGGTGCGGGACATGGCGGAATACACGCCGGGGCGCGGGGCCCCGACCGGGGGTGGCAGCCGCGAGGCGCGCCTCAGCGCGGTGCTCGCGCGCTGGCCGGTGCTGGCCGAGCCGTGGGCCCAGGACCTCGAGCGCCGGCGCGTGGACGCCTCGAAGCCTGTCGACGTATCGCCGGCCGCGCGCACGGGGGCCAACGCCGCCGAGCAGGGCATCACCCCCCTGCAGGCGATCAACCGGGCGCTCGGCCTGCCCGACGACCACGGCGTGGATGAGGTGCAGCGCCGCCGCGGCGGCGAGCGCGGGGACGACCCGGGCGACTGACTCAGTCGGGCGAGACGGGCGTCTCGGCCCCCGGGGTGCCCTCGGGCACGAGGATCACCTTCGGCGGCGCCAGGTACACGGTCGTGAACACGTCGTCGCTCACGAGATCCGACCCCTTGAACACCTTGCGGGTGATCCGCACGCTGAAGCCCTCGCTGCCCTCGCTGTAGAGCACCTCGCCCTGGGTGACGTCCGGGCTCGTCACCCTCCGCTCCACCGGCTTGGTGAACTCGAAGCGCTCGCTCGTCTCGCTTTCGACCTTGCGGTCGAACGAGGTCGAGTAGAGGGCGATCGTGATGCTGTCGGCGGCGTTGGTGACCCGCACCAGCGCCGCGGCGTCCCAGTTGTTCGTGATCTTGAGGTCGGGGGTGGGCCACGACAGCGTGGCCTCGCGGCCCTCGGGGTAGCGGTAGATGTAGAGCTGGTGCGCGGTGTGCTCGTTGAGCTCGAAGCCCGCGAAGAATGCGGCGTTGAAGAGCGTGGTGGCCACCTGCGAGACCCCGCCGCCCACGGCGTCCACGTAGAGGCCGTCGGCCACCATGGGCGCGGCCACGAACCCGCGCGCCTCGGTTCGGCGGCCGAGGGCCTTGTTGAGCGACAGCGATCCTCCCGCGGGGATGATGGTGCCGTTGAGGATGCTGCTCGCCCGACGGATATTCGTCACGCGGGCCTCGCCGGGGGAGTAGGGGGTGGTGTAGGAGCCCACCTCCTCCTTGATCCCCAGCGAGCGGGCCTTCTCGGTCGTGAACACGGGGGTCACGTCCACGAATGACGACTCCACGGGGCGGTCCTCGCCCATGAGGCCCTCCGCCACGCGCCTGGCATCCACGAGCCGGCCGGTCTTCGAGGGCACGACCACCGCCCGCTTGCCCCGGATCACGTAGCGCGCGGGGCTGGGCACCACCGAGCCCTTCGGGTACGCCGCGAGCAGCGGCCTCCGGAGCTCCGATGCAGCGATGCGCAGGCCCTCCGGCGTGAAGCGCATCGCGCGCGCGACGTCATCGGGTGGCAGGGTCGCTTCCAGGTCGTCGACCACCACGTTGGTGCCACGCCGGATGACCTCCTCGGCCTGCGCCACCTGCTGGCGTGCGGCATCCGTGGTGAGCGCGGGCTCCTTCGGGCGGAGGGGCAGGGCGATCGCGCCGGGCAGGGTGGTGAGGTCGCCGGATACCGCGGCGGCCAGCGCCTTGCGGTCGAGCACGCGCCCGGCCTCCGAGGGCTCCACCGTGAAGTCGGCGCCCCTGATGAGCACGGCGGCATCGCGCTCCGGGCGATCCACCTGGTCACTCACCTCCGCCACCCAGCCGGCCACCGCGCCCTTGCGGAAGTCCGCGCGCAGCGGCACCTCATTGGCCGACTGCCCGGTGACGGCCTTGAGCCCGCGGATGATGCGGCTCGGCGAGGCATCCTGCGCAGCCCGGATGGCCGCGTCCACGTCCACCGTGGCGCCGATGTCGGAGAGCCGCACGGTGGCGACGGTGCCGCCGCCCGCCTGCAGTTCCACCCTGCGCGCCAGCAGCTCGTCCGCGCGCTTGGTGAGTGCCGCCTTCGCCTGCGCCTCATCGCCGCCCATGTCCACCCCTGCCACCGTGGTGCCGGGCGCCGTGCCCCCGCCCCCGCCCGCGATGAGCAGGATCACCACCACGACCAGCACGGCCGCGGCACCGATGACGATGCCGCGCATGCGACGGCCCGCCGGCGGACGGGGAGCGCGCTGCCGGCCGCGCGGGGCGTCGTCAGACCCCTCGGAGCCATGGCGCCCGGGCTCCTGGCGATCCGCCGCGGTGCGCTCACGCTGGCGCCTCTCGCGCTCGCGTCGACGGCGCTCGCGCTCGGCGTCGGGATCGCGCTCGGGTCGGCTGGTCTCGCTCATGCGGAGGGGCGCCGAGCGAGGTGCGATGGGTTGGTGTGCTGCGTTCTCGTGCCGGTCATGGGGCCGCTCGTGCGCTGGTGCGGGGCACGCGGCTCAGGACTCCTCACGGCAGATGCGCCCCGCGCGGGTGATGCGCCGTGCGATCGCCCATGCCGGGAGCACCACCGCGATTCCCCCGAGGATGTCCGCGATGAAGTGCTGTCCCGTCGCCACGACGGTCGCGGCGACGGCGGGAGGATAGGCCACGGCCGCGGCGCGCATCGCCGAGCTGGTGGACGACGACCGGTCGGCCCACGCGCCGGGCGTCGCCGGGCCGGCGCGGGGCACCGGCGTCAGGCCGCCTGCGCAGCCGCCTGGGTTGCGAGCGCGTCCACCGCGGTGATGCCGCTGCGCACGGCACCCTCCATGGTGGCGGGCCATCCGGTGGCGGTCCAGTTGCCGGCAAGTGTGAGGCCCTCCACAGGGGTGCGGGCCCCCGGCCTCCGCGCCGCCTGCCCGGGCCCGGGCGCGAAGGTGGCGCGCGCGTCCTTCGTGACCGCCCAGGCCGAGAGCCTTGCCGCCCGGGCGGCGGGGAGGAGCGCCCGCACCTCACGGTCCATGGCCTCGGCCAGTTCCCCGCGCGGCACGCCC
Organism: uncultured Actinomycetes bacterium; assembly: GCA_903928615.1. Taxonomy (GTDB): domain Bacteria; phylum Actinomycetota; class Thermoleophilia; order Miltoncostaeales; family Miltoncostaeaceae; genus SYFI01. Next base: position 10,501 of record CAIYRJ010000249.1, read on the forward strand.
ATCTCGGCGCGCGCGGCGGAGAGCGAGAGCGCCACGTGCTGCCCGGGGGCGCCCTCGCCGGTGATCGCCGTGCGGTCGAACATCCACTGCACGGGGCTGTCGACCACGGCGAGTATCGGGCGGTCCAGCACCGGCCTGTCGTACCAGAGGTGCACGTTCACGATGGGCGACTCCCCGAGGGCCGGGTCCTCGGGCAGAGCCGCCGGGGCCACGGCGCGCGCCCGCGAGGGCGGCAGGGCCAGCACCACGGCGTCGGCCTCGATGCGCGAGCCATCGTCGAGGTCGAGCCCGTCGCCATCGGCGGCGGATACCGCGCGGCTGGTCACCACGCGGCCGCCCGATCGCTCGATCAGGCGCCGCGCCGGGGCATCCACCAGGTGCGACAGCCCCACGAGCGCCCAGCCGATCGAGGCGCCGCCGGATGTGCGCATGAGCCCCTCGGTGATCACGAAGGAGGCAAGGGCAGCCGACACGCGGTCGGAGCGGTCGTTGCAGGTGGGGAGGACGACCACGTCCCAGAAGCGCTCGATGGCGGCGTCGCGCTGGCCGTGCGCGCGCAGCCACTCACCGAACGTGACGTCGTCGAGTGCGTCCCGCCCGCGCCGGCCGAGCGCGGCGATGGCCGTGAGCGCGCGCAGCGCCCGCACCCGTTCGGCGCGGGTGAGCAGGGCGTAGCGGCTGAACGCCGGTCCCATGTGCAGGGGCGCGGGCAGTCGCCGGGCCGTGAGCACCCCGCGCGTGCCCGCGCGATCGCGCACGTCCACGTGCAGCACCGGCTGCATCGCCGTGAGCCCGAGCGACCCGAGGCGCGCGAGCAGCGCCGTGTAGGCGGTGCAGCAGCCCAGGTGCACGTGCTGGC
>CAIYRJ010000250.1 GCA_903928615.1 uncultured Actinomycetes bacterium
CTCGAACGACTGGGGCCCGGCGGGCATCCGCTCCACGGTGCGCGCGCTCGACGCCGTGGGCATCCTCCACGCCGGCAGGCCCGGTGAGATCGCCGTGCAGACGCTCCCCAATGGCACCAAGGTGGCCGTGGTGGGCCTCGCCCCGTATGCGTGGAGCCAGAACTCCCTCGACATCCCTGGTGCGCAGAGGCTGGTGCGCAAGGCCGCCGGCATGGCCCCGATCGTGATCGCGAGCTTCCACGGCGGCGCGGAGGGCACCTCGTACCGCAACGTGCCGCAGGGCGCGGAGACCTACCTGGGCGAGCCCCGCGGGGAGACCCGGCGCCTCGCCCGCGGCCTGGTTGACGCCGGCGCCGACCTGGTGCTCGGGCACGGCCCCCATGTGATGCGCGGCATGGAGTTCCGGAATGGCCGGCTCATCGCCTACAGCCTCGGCAACTTCCTGGGCTACAAGGTGTTCGGCACGTCGTCCTACTCCGGACAGAGCGGGGTGCTGAAGGTGACCATGGCGCCCGACGGGCGCTTCGAGTCGGGATCCCTCGCCCCGGTGCGCCTCTCGGGCGATGGCATTCCCTCGCCGGGCGGCTCGAGCATCCGCGACGTCGCGGCGCTCTCGCGCGCCGACTTCGGGAAGTCCGCCGCGAGGCTCTCGGCCAGCGGCGCCATCACCCCGCCCTAGGCCAGCGCGCCGTCCAGCGGGCCGCCCACCGCGGGGGTGAGGCCCTCCACGCGCGCCACCAGCACCGCGGGGCCGTGCTCGGCCCGGGCAAGCAGGTCGGCGATGGCGGTCGGCAGTTCGGCAGGGTCGTCCACCGCATGGGCGTCGGCTCCGAAGCCCCGGCAGATCGCCGCGATGTCCAGTGGCGGGTCGGTCACAGCGAGCCCGGGCCAGCCACCCTGCTGCACGCCGGTGAGCCCCTCCATGCCGGCGCGAAGGATCTCGTAGCCGGAGTTGTCGGCCACCACGAGGGCCAGGCGGCAGTGCTCGTGCGCGGCGGTCCAGAGGGCATGTACCCCGAACATCAGCGAGCCGTCGCCCTGGGCGCACACCACCCGGCGGGTGGGGTCGGCGATGGCCGCCCCCACCGCGGCCGGCAGCCCCCAGCCCAGCGCGCTGCCGCGGTGCCACATGCACGAGCCCACATCGCGATCGCCGAGCGCGACGCGTAGGTCGCGGGTGGATGTGATGCCCTCATCCACCACCAGGTCGGCCAGCGCCACCCCTTCGCCCAGGGCCGCCGAGAGCGCCGCGGGCGTGATGACCTCTGCCCCATCGGCACGTGCATGCAGCTCGGCCCGGGCATTGGCGCGCGCCGCCTCGTGCGCGGTGGCGAGTGTCGCCCGGCGCACGGCAGCGGCATTGGCGCTGCTCGCGGTGGGAGCGGCGCGGTCGCCATCCCTGTCGCCGTCGCCGAGCAGCGCGGCGATGCCCCGCAGGGCGTCGGCCGGTTCGGCCACCATGCCCACCTCGGGGGTGATCATGCGCCCGATCTCGTCGGGGTCCACATCCACGTGGATGAGCCGCGTGCCATCGGGCATCGGCGACCCGGGGCTCCACCCGAACAGCCGGAACACCGGCATGCCCACGGCGAGCACCACGTCGTGGTCCGCAAGGGCCTGGCGGATCGGCGCGGCGGCCCGCGGCATGGGACCCGCCCACGCGGGGTCGTCGGTGTCGAGGGGCATCTGCGCGGCGAACGGCTCGCCCATCACCGGGGCTCCGAGGCGCGCGGCGAGATCCGAGAGCTCGGCATGCGCGTCGCCGTGCGCGACGCCGTCACCGGCGAGGATCACCGGTGACGCTGCACCGGCCAGCAGGTC
>CAIYRJ010000251.1 GCA_903928615.1 uncultured Actinomycetes bacterium
GGTGGCGCGCACCACATCCACCTCGCCGCTCATCCGCACCAAGCTGGCCAAGCCCGGCGCGAAGGTGCGGGTGCGGGCCTACAACTCGGGCGGCATCTCGGCGCCGTCCAACGTGGTGCGCATCTAGCGGCACCCACGTATCGAGAGGCATCCGAGGGCCCCGCTCCGCCAGCCGGCGCGGGGCCCTCGTCGTTCCCGGGACCACGCGCCAGCGTGCCGAGGGCCGGCGCGGCATGGGCCGCCCACCTGGCAAACCGCTTGACTCGTCCCATGTACGAACCCACGTGGGACTCAGTGGGCACCCATGAGGTGCCCTCGTGGTACGACGACGCCAAGCTCGGGATCTTCCTCCACTGGGGGCTCTACTCGGTGCCCGGCTGGGCACCGCAGGTGGAGGACATCCAGAAGCTGCTGCACGACGCCGGCCCCGAGGAGATGCTGCGGCAGAACCCCTACGCCGAGTGGTACCTCAACACGAGCCGCCTCGAGGGCAGCCCCACCTGGCAGCACCAGCGCGACACCTACGGCCCCGATGCCACCTACGACGACTTCGTGGCCCCCTTCGACGAGGCCTCGGCAGTGGCCGACCTCGACGCCATCGCCGGCATCTGCAGCGGCGCCGGCGCGCGCTACGTGGTGCTCACCACGAAGCACCACGAGGGCTTCTGCCTGTGGCCCACGGCCCAGGAGCACCCGCGCAAGGGCCGGTACCACGCGAAGCGCGACCTCGTGGGCGACATGCGCCAGGCCGTGCTCGGCGCGGGGATGCGCATGGGGCTCTACTACTCGGGCGGGTACGACTGGCCGTACAACGACGCGCTCATCAAGAACCCCGCCGAGACCTCGCTCGCCGTGCCGTACCAGGACGACTACGTGGGCTACGCCACGCGGCACGTGCAGGAGCTCATCCAGCGGTACGAGCCGTCGGTGCTCTGGAACGACGTCTGCTGGCCCTCGGGCGGCAACCTCCCCGCGCTGTTCGCCGAGTACTACAACGCCGTGCCCGAGGGCGTGATCAACGACCGCTGGCTCGAGCCCACGGCGCATCGCGGAGCCATGAGCGACACCATCGCGCGCCTCGGCGGCTGGCTGGTGCAGCGCTTCTGGTCGCACATCCCCGACGCCACGAAGACGCTCACCTTCCCGGCCACCCACCACTACGACTTCCGCACCCCCGAATACGCCACGTTCGACGACATCCAGCAGAAGAAGTTCGAGGCCACGCGCGGCGTGGGTCACTCATTCGGCGCCAACCGCAACGAGCGCCCGGAGGACATCGTCACCCCCACCGAGCTCGTGCGCATGCTCGTGGACATTGTCTCGAAGAACGGCAACCTGCTCATCGGCATCGGCCCGGACGAGCACGGGCGCATTCCCGACCAGCAGCAGGCCCCCCTTCGCGGGCTCGGTGAGTGGATGCGCGTGAACGGCGAGGCGGTATACGGCACGCGGCCCTGGGACATCGCCCAGGCGGTCACCACCGAGGGCGCGGACGTGAGGTTCACCCAGCGCGACGGCCGGGTGTACGCGGCCGTGCTCGACATGCCCGAGCGGGCCTTCGGCATCCGCGGGGTGGATGCCGCGGCCGTGAGCGACGTGCGACTGCTCGGCCTCGACGAGCCCGTGGAGTGGACCGTGGACGACGGCATGTTGCGCGTCACGCTTCCCGAGCGCCTTCCGGTGTCGCCCGCGCACGTGCTGGACCTCGGCACGGGGGCGCGCCCGGCCGCGTAGCCCGGGGCGATGCCCCCAGCGGGATGCCTCAGAGCCCGGTGGAGAAGCTCTCGGGAGGCGATGGCGCCCGGTGCCCGCTCTCGGCGCGTATCGCCAGGCGCAGCGCCAGCAGGAGGACGATGCTCACGAACACGCCCACGAGGGCCGACGTGGGCTGCGTGTAGAACGCGAAGACCTCGACGATGAGGATGTCCACCAGCAGGGCACGCTCGAACCAGCGGTACGCCGCGAGCCGGGAGCGCCGCAGCGCCACGAGCCCCACGATCACCAGTACGGCGGCCACCGCGGCAGCGCCGGTCTGGATCCACTCGGGCACGGTGATGTTTCCCGGCTCGGCGAGCGCGATGCCCGCGAACGCGAGGGAGCTCAGCGCGGTGAGCGCGAAGACCGCGATGAGCACGGGGGCGAACCACCTCTTCGCCGCCAGCCGCACGTAGGCCCGGTACGTGCGCAGGCGCATGCGCTGCCAGCGCGTGGGCGGCGCGGTAAGCGTGGCGTCGGCGCGCTGCACCGCCCCGGTGAGCACCGGCACGAGCGGGTCGTCCTGGTCGGCGATGCGCAGGAGGGCCAGGCACTCGCGACGCGCATCGCCGGCGGCGGCATCGCTCACGGCCAGGTCGTAGAGGGACATCGCATTGGCCAGGGCGGTGCGCGCGTCGACGGTCATCCGGCGGCGCACGACGGCGAGCACGAGCGCGATCGCCACGAAGATCACGTAGATCATCGCGACGGCGGGCTCGAAGAAGTAGTTCACGTCGGACGTGACGAACTTGCCGATCTCGTCGATGAAGAAGCCGAACCCGACGCCGGCGAGGAACGCGCCAAGGCGCAGGGCGGGGCGGCCGAGGCGCAGCAGCATGATGAAGATGCCGACCAGCATGAGCAGGCCGCCCCAGAGCACGTGGGCGATGTGCAGCCCGCCCCCGCCGATCTGCGGGTAGCCCGTGGCCGACAGGTAGCCCCTGATGACCAGGACGGTCACCATGGCCGAGACGAGGAAGGTCTCGGCGAGGGGCACGCCATCCACGCGGGACAGCATGAAGTGCCTGCGAATCTGGTCCGCGCCCGCCGCGAGCGGGGTGCTGCCGCCGGCCGGTGCGCGTCGGGGCTCATCCGCCATGCAGCCAGCCTACGCATGGACCATGAAGCCGGGGGGTCGTTCTCATGCCGCACCCCGGCGCCGCGGGAGTGGGGCACGGCAAGCCGGGAGGTTCCCGCGCGACACCCCGTGTGCCGCACGCACGCGCCCGGTGACCCCACGACGCGCGCGCGCGGCGCGCGCGCGGAGAGGCCTCACCATGCATGACGTGACGCCGCCCGCCGGGTGGCCCGAGGAAGGAGCAGGGAGATGAAGGGCAGTCGCGTTGTCGCCATGGGCCTCGCAGCCGTCGCCGCGCTTGCGGCGGCCAGCAGCGCCCAGGCGCTCGAGGGGCCGCTGCGCACGAGCGGCGCGAAGATCGTCGACCCCGCCGGCAACGAGGTGGTGCTGCAGGGCGTGAACTGGTTCGGCCTCGAGACCGCCAACCACGCGCCCCATGGGCTCTGGACGCGCGACTACCGCGACATGCTGGCCCAGATCAAGGCGCAGGGCTTCAACGTGATCCGCCTGCCCTTCTCGCTGCAGGCGCTGCGATCCACCACCACGTCGGGCATCGACTACGGCGGTGGCCGCAACGCCGCGCTGCAGGGCAAAACCCCCCTGCAGGTGATGGACGCCATCATCGACGAGGCCGGACGGCAGGGGCTCGGGATCATCCTCGACAACCACTCGGGCGCCGACGACAGCTTCATGTCGCCGCTCTGGTACGGCACCGGCGGGTTCACCGAGGACGACTGGGTGGCCACGTGGGAGATGCTCGCCACGCGGTACGCCGGCAACCGCGCGGTGCTCGGAGCCGACCTCAAGAACGAGCCCCACGGCGAGGCCACCTGGGGCACCGGTCAGGCCAATGACTGGCGCCGCGCCGCCGAGCGCGCGGGCAACGCCGTGCTGGCCAAGGCGCCCACCTGGCTGATCGTGGTGGAGGGCATCGAGGGTCCCGTGGCCGGCGGCCAGCAGCTCGACCGGCACTGGTGGGGCGGCAACCTCGAGGGCGTGCGCGCCAACCCCGTGCGCCTCGCGGTGCCGAACCGCCTTGTGTACTCGCCGCACGAGTACGGCCCCGGCGTGTTCGCCCAGCCGTGGTTCAGCAGCCCCGACATGGCTGCGATCCTCGCCGACCGCTGGCAGAAGGGCTTCGGGTACATCCACGAGTCGGGCACGGCGCCCATCCTCGTGGGCGAGTTCGGCGCGAAGAACGTGGGCACCGACACCGTGGAGGGCCGGTGGATCCGCCAGTTCGCCGACTACATGTCGCGCAAGGGCATCAGCTGGACCTTCTGGGCCTGGAACCCCAACTCGGGCGACACCGGCGGCGTGCTGCAGGACGACTGGCAGACGGTGAACGCCGCGAAGATGTCGCTGCTGACGTCGCTGATCAACCGCCAGCCCATCAACTACGCGCCGGGCACCTCCCCCACCCCGCCGCCGGCACCCGCTCCCGCGCCGACGCCGAGCCCGGCTCCCACGCCTGCGCCCACCCCATCACCCACGCCCGCTCCGGCCCCGTCACCGGCGCCCGCTCCAAACCCTGCGCCCGGTGGCGCCCCCACCATCCGCTTCGCCGTCGACTCGCAGTGGAGCGGCGGTTCCTGCGGCAAGTTCGTCATCGCCAACCCGGGCACCGGGGCCCTCGCGCCCACGGCCATCGGTTTCACGATCCCCGCGGGCACGGCCGTGACCAGCACCTGGAACGGGTCGATCACGGGCACCGGCACCAGCCGCTCCATCGCGCTGCCCTCGTGGGCGCGCGTTCCGGGGGGCGGCAGCTACTCCGACACCGGACTCTGCATCCAGGGCTCCGGCGTGCCCACGGCGATCACGGTGACCACCCCGGGTGGCACCACGAGCCCGGGCACGGGCACGCCGGCGCCGGCTCCCGCCCCGACTCCGGCGCCCACGCCTGCGCCTGCGCCATCGCCCGCGCCGGCCCCGGGAACCGGCCTGGTGGTGACGGTGAACCGTGACTCCACGTGGGACACCGGCCTCTGCCGCAGCGTGACGGTGCGCAACGCCGGCGCCACGGAGGTGACGGCGTGGCGACTTGCCTTCACGCTGCCGACGAGCTCGTCGATCCGCGACTCATGGAATGGAACGGTGAGCCGCGCCGGCGAGCAGGTGAGCGTGACCCCGGCGGCATGGGCATCGCGCATCGCCCCCGGCCAGTCGGTGAGCGCCTTCGGGTTCTGCGCATCCGGCACGGCGGAGCCCGCCGGGATGGTGGCGTCGGCGGGGTAGGCACAACGTCAGGGGCACTGCCGGGCGCACGCCCGGCGGTGCCCCGGGGCGGTGCCCTGCAGGGAGCGGCCCCGCGCGGCGGCGCTGCCTACTCTGCAGGGCGATGCACCTCCCGAGGACACCCAGCGCATGAGCACCTCCGCGGCAGCGGCCGGGGGCTCGTCCGCCGAGAGCGTGGTGCCGCGCCGTGAGGGGCTGGTGCTCGCCGCGCTGATCGTCAGCGCGCTGGTGTGCAACATCAACCTCGCCGTGGCGAACGTCGCCCTGCCGGACATCGGCCGGGCCCTGGGATCGACGCAGACGCAGCTCACGCTGGTGGCGGTGGGATGCACGCTGGGCCTGGCGATGTCGGTGCTCTACCTGGGCGCCGTGGGCGATCGCTACGGGCGCAAGATGCTGCTGCTCACCGGCCTGGGCCTGACGATCCCGGCGAGCGCCGTGAGCGCCTGGGCGCCCACCACCGAGGTGCTGGTGGCTGGGCGCATCTTCACGGGCATCGCCGCCGGCATGGCATACCCCACCACCCTCGCGCTCATCACCGCGCTGTGGGGCGAGGGCCCCAAGCGGGTGCGCGCCATCGCGCTGTGGTCGGCCGTGAGCGCCGGCGGCGCCGTGGTGGGCCCGGTGCTCGCAGGCCTCCTGCTCGAGGACTTCTGGTGGGGCTCGGTGTTCCTCATCGCGGTGCCGCTCGCGGTGATCGGCTTCGTGCTCGTGCTGCTCGCCGTGCCGGCGCACGTGAATGAATCCACCAAGGCCGTGGACCACTTCGGCGGCATCCTCTCGGTGGTGATGATCGCCGCGCTCGTGCTGGGCATCGGCATCATCTCGGCGCCGGGCAAGCTCACCGCGGCGCTCATCCTCATCGCCATCGCGGCCGTGGTCATCATCGTGTTCGCCTGGCATGAGCTGCGCGCGAAGAACCCCATCTACGACCTGCACTACGCCCGCCGGCGCCTCTTCTGGGTGCCCGCGGTGGCGGGGATGATCATCTTCGGGTCGCTCGTGGGCTCGATGTTCGTGGGCCAGCAATTCCTGCAGAACGTGCTGGGGTACTCCACCCTCGATGCCGGCACGGCCATCCTTCCCGCAGCGGTCGGCATGGTGCTGGTGGCCCCGCTCTCCGCGCGGCTCGTGGTGCGCATCGGGTCGCGCGACACCATGCTGCTGGGCTACGCGTTCATCCTCCCGGCCTTCATCGTGATGCTGGTCACGTGGGGCGAGGGCACCTCGTACGCCTGGGTGGGCCTGGGGTACCTGCTGGTGGGCATTGGCGCCGGCCTGGCGCTCACGCCCGCCGCGCGGTCGCTCACGGGTTCGGTGCCCGTCACCCGCGTCGGCATGGCATCGGGCACGGCCGACCTGCAGCGCGACCTCGGCGGGTCGATCATGCAGGCGCTGCTCGGCACGCTGCTCACCATCGGATACGCCACGGCGTTCACGAGCCAGATCGATGCCTCGCCCGCGGCCGACCAGGTGTCGGAGGCCACGCAGAGCGCGCTCACGCAGTCGTACTCCAGCGCCGCCACCCTGGCCGAGCGCTACCCCGAGTACTCCGAGCAGATCATCAACGCCGCCCGCGAGAGCTTCGTCGACGGCGCCAACTGGGCCTACGCGGCCGGGGGCATCGCCGTGATCGTCGGGGCAATCGTGGTGGCCCTCGTCTACCCGGGGCTCAAGGGCGAGAAGGCGCTGATCAGCGAGTACGACGCCGCCGACACCGCGGTCGACGAGGCCGCGCGCGCGACCCCGTCGACCGCAGGTGGCTAGCGCCTAGCCGTTCCAGCTGGCGCTCACCGA
>CAIYRJ010000252.1 GCA_903928615.1 uncultured Actinomycetes bacterium
CTGGTGATCACCGGGCTCACCAACGGCACCGGCTACGGCGTGCGCATCCAGGGCATCAACGCGGCGGGCACGGGGACGCAGTCGAACCTCGTGGAGATCGCCCCCGCGGTGCCGACCTCGCGCACCATCGCGATCACCTCGAGCCCGTCGACGTCGTACGCCTTTGACGCCATCCCGCCGGTGATCGACGCCACGCCGTCGCGCGCGGGCGGCGCCGTCACGTACGCCTCGGCCGACACGGCGGTGTGCACCATCGATCGCACCTCCGGCCAGGTGGACTTCGTCTCGGCCGGCACCTGCAGCGTGACTGCCACGGTGGCCGCGGCCGGCAACCTCGCGGCGGCGACCTCCTCGGTGACGTCCTTCCAGGTGACGCCGATCGCACCCGCCCCGCCCGCCATCACCTCGGTCACCCCGGGCAACGGGCAGCTGACGGTCGCCTTCGCGCTCGCCGGCACTGGTGGCGCAGCCGTCACGAACATCCGCTACTCGACCGACGGCGGCACCAACTGGACCACCCGCAGCCCGGCGTCCGTCGCCAGCCCGCTGGTGATCACGGGCCTCACGAACGGCACCACCTACCCGGTTCGCGTGCAGGCCGTCAACTCCGTCGGCAGCAGCGCGCAGAGCAACCTGGTGTCCGATTCTCCTGCGGGCCCGCAGTCGCGCACCATCGCCATCACCTCCACCCAGGCTGCCTCCTACGCCTTCGACGCCACGCCGCCCACCATCGCGGCCACCCCGTCGGCTGCCGGCGGCCAGGTCAGCTACGACAGCTCCACCCCGGCGGTGTGCACCGTCGACTCCGACTCGGGCGCGGTGCGCTTCGTCTCGGCCGGCACCTGTGAGGTCACCTCCAGCGTGAGCGCCCAGGGCGCCCTGCAGGCCGCGACGTCCTCGGCGACCAGCTTCCAGGTGACCGCCGTGGCCCCGGGTGCACCGGTCATCAGCTCCGTCAGCCCGCGCGACGGCCAGCTGAGGGTGGCCTTCGCGCTCGGCTCGACCGGCGGCCAGGTGCCCACCAACATCCGCTACTCCACCGATGGCGGCGCGAGCTGGACCGTGCGCGACCCGGCATCTGTGGCCAGCCCGCTGATGATCGGCGGCCTGACCAACGGCACCGCCTACGGCGTGCGCATCCAGGCGATCAACGGCGCGGGCAACGGCGCCCAGAGCAACCTCATCACCGAGAGCCCGGCCGGCCCGGTGGCGCGCACGATCGCCATCACCTCCACCCAGGCCGCCTCCTACGCGTTCAACGCCACGCCGCCCACCATCACCGCCGCCCCGTCGGCCGCGGGCGGCACGGTGCGCTACAGCTCGTCGACCACCGAGGTGTGCACCGTGGACGCCGCCACGGGCCAGGTGGCCTTCACCGGGGCCGGCACCTGCGCGATCAGCGCATCGGTCACCGCCAGCGGCAACCTCTCGGCCGCGGCATCCTCGGCCACCAGCTTCCGGGTGACCGCCGTGGCGCCCGCGCCGCCGGCCATCACCGGGGTGGGCGCGCGCAACGGCGAGCTGCGGGTGGCCTTCGACCTTGGCTCGACCGGTGGCGCCACGCCCACCAACATCAGCTACTCGCTCGACGGCGGCACCAACTGGATCACCCGCAGCCCGGCGTCGGTTGCCAGCCCGCTGGTGATCGGCGGGCTCACCGACGGCGTCAACTACGACGTGCGCATCCGCGCGATCACCTCGGCCGGCACCGGAGGGGGCTCCAACACCGTCACCCAGGCACCGGCCACCCCGATCGCGCGCACCATCGCGATCACCTCCAACCCGGCGGCCAGCTACCGCTACGACGCCACGCCGCCCACCATCGCGGCCACCCCGTCGGCTGCCGGCGGCCAGGTGAGCTTCGCCTCCTCGACCCCGGCGGTGTGCACCATCAACGCCACCACGGGCCTCGTGGCCTTCACCGGCGCGGGCACCTGCTCGGTCACCGCCACGGTGGCCGCCAGCGGCGCGCTCGACACCGCGACCTCATCGGCCACCACCTTCCAGGTGACCGCGGTCGAGCCCGCAGCGCCGCAGCTGACCGACATCGCCACGCGCGATGAGGAGCTGGTGGTCAACTTCACCCTCGGAAACGACGGCGGCCAGACGCCCACCAACATCCGCTACTCGACCGACAACGGCAACACCTGGACGGTGAGGAGCCCGGCGTCGATCGCGAGCCCGCTCATCATCGGCGGCCTCTCCAACGGCACCACCTACCCGGTGCGCATCCAGGCGATCAACTCCGCCGGTCCCGGTGCCCAGACCAACCCGGTCACCCAGGCCCCCGGACCGCCGACGCCTCGCACCATCGCCATCACCTCGACCACCGCACCCGGCTACGCCTTCAACGCCGCAGCCCCGGTGATCGCCGCCACCCCGTCGGCCACCGGCGGCCAGGTGAGCTACGCCAGCTCCACGCCGAGCACGTGCGCCGTGGACGCCACCACCGGCCAGGTGGACTTCGTCGCGGTCGGCACCTGCACCGTGCGCGCCCAGGTGGCCGCCAGCGGCACGCTCGCCGGCGCCTCGTCCCCGGCCCGCTCGTTCGACATCACCGCCGTGGCCCCGGGCCCGGCGGTGGTGACCGGCGTCACCCCGGGCGACGGGCAGCTGAGCGTGGCATTCGCACTGGGCTCGACCGGCGGCGCCACGCCCACCAACATCCGCTACTCGCTCGACGGTGGCCAGAACTGGATCACGCGCAGCCCGGCGTCGACCGCGAGCCCGCTGGTGATCACCGGGCTCACCAACGCCACGAACTACCCGGTGCGCATTCAGGTGATCGGCCCCGGCGGCGTCGCGGCGCAGAGCAACGCGATCACCGGTCGCCCGCAGGGTGCGGGCGCCCGTAGCCTCGGCTTCACGTCCACCCACGGGTCGAACTACGCCTTCAACGCCTCGGCCCCCGCGGCCGCGGCTGCCCCGTCGGTGGGCCTCGGCAACATCACGTACACGTCGCAGACGCCGAGCATCTGCCAGGTGAACCCGACGAACGGTGCCATCACCTTCGTGTGGGCGGGCCGCTGCACCGTGATCGCGGCAATCACCGCCAACGGCATCTACGACGCGGTCGAGTCGGACCCGCTGAGCTTCGATGTCGACCCGGTTGCGCCTGACACGCCGGCGATTACGGCCATCGAGCGCGGCGTCGACATGCTCACCGTGAATGTGGCCACGGCCGGCACCGGCGGAGCCGCCCTGACGCACCTCGCCTACTCGCTCGACGATGGCGCCACGTGGACGAACGCCAGCCCGGCGTCCGGCCGAATCGAGATCCGCGGCCTCGCGCGCGGCACCCAGTACTCGGTGCGGGTCAAGGCAATCGGCCCCGGCGGGCAGAGCGGCGCGTCGCAGGCCGCGACCGGACGCCCGTTCGAGGACGCCGGTGCCCCGAGCGGGGTGCAGGCCACCCCGTCCAATGGTGCCGCCACCGTCACGTGGACCGCTCCCGCCAGCGATGGGGGCAGCCCGATCATCGGCTACGTGGTGACGGCCTCACCGGGTGGAGCCACCTGCATCTGGACGGGCGGGCCGCTCGAGTGCACCGTCTCGACGCTCACGAACGGCACCGCGTACACGTTCACCGTTCGTGCCCGCACGGCCGCTGGCCTTGGTCCCGAGTCGACTCCGTCGGCGGCGGTGACGCCCGTGGGCCCGGCCGCCGCGACCGGATCCGGCCAGCAGCAGGCCCGCCCGCCGATCACGCCCCTGGCAGCCGGCGGGGTGCAGGTGCTGCCCGCCCCGAACTCCGTTGACCGGCAGGGGAACGTGCGCATGCCCGCGCAGTGCGGCGCCGGCGCA
>CAIYRJ010000253.1 GCA_903928615.1 uncultured Actinomycetes bacterium
CGCCCGCTCATCGTCGGACATCCCGGCGCGAAACCGCATGTATGCACGGCCTTTTATGCCCGTGCGCTCGCTGGCATCGCGCTCCTCGGGGATGTATACGGCACCCGGCGAGAACACCCGGGTGCCCCCCACCTCGGTGTCCACGGGCATGTGCAGGTGCCCGTGCACCACGAGGTCCACGGGCCCCACGCGGCGGATCATGTGGCGGTGCAGGCCGAGCAGCACCGCACGGCGCCTCACGAGGCTCAGCCCCGCCGCCGGCATCTCGATGGCACGGCTGCGCCGGCCATGCACCAGGCCGATGCGCCGTCCGCGCACGCGCACCACCCGTTCGCGCGGAAGGTCGATTCCGGCGAGCCGATCGTGATCGCCCTGCACGGCCACCACCGGCGCGATGCGCTCCAGCTCGTCGAGCACGCTCGTGCACGTGAGGTCGCCGGCATGCAGGATGAGCTGGCAGCCCTCGAGGGCGGCCGGCACCTCGGGTGGCAACGCGGGCAGCACCTCGCCCACGTGCGTGTCGGCGACCACGCCGATGCGGACGGTGTCGCTCAGATGGCCATCGCGTGGTAGCCGGCATCCACGTGCAGGGTCTCGCCGGTCACCGCCCGCGCCAGATCCGAGCACAGGAACAGCGCCGCGTCGGCAACCTCGTCGGCGTCGATCGCACGGCGCAGCGGCGATCGCTCAATGGCGTTGTCCACCATGTCGCCGAAGCCGGGGATGCCCCTCGCGGCGAGGGTGCGCACCGGACCGGCCGACAGGGCGTTCACGCGCACGTTGTCCGGGCCCATGTCCCAGGCGAGGTAGCGCACGATGCTCTCGAGGGCAGACTTGGCGATGCCCATCACGTTGTAGCCGGGCACCGCGCGCTCAGCCGCCACGTAGCTCATCGTCACGATGGCGCCGCCGCCGGCCTGGCGCATGTGCGGCTCCACCCGCTCGGCGAGCCGCTTCAGCGACCACGACGAGATGTCGAGCGCCAGCTGGAAGCCGTCATCCGACACCTCCATGAACCGTCCGCCGAGGTCCTCGACCTTCCCGAAGGCCACGGCGTGCACGAGGATGTCGATGCCGCCGAGCGCCTCGGCCGTGCCGGCCACGGCCGCATCGAGCTCGGCATCGTCCGTCACGTCGAGGGGCAGCACCGGCACGGGGCCGTTCGACAGCTCTCCGGCCAACTTGCGCACATCCTTCTCCACCCGCTCGCCCTGGAAGGTCAGCGCCACGCGCGCCCCTTCCTCATCGAGCCGCCGCGCGATGGCCCACGCGATGCTGCGCTTGTTGGCCACCCCGACGACGAGCGCCCGCTTGCCCTCGACGATCCCGCTCACGTGACATCCCCCGCGTTCTCCGGCTGACCGCAGCAGGCTAGCCTGCGAGGCCGTGCGATTCCCCGCCACGCAACTGACGAGGGCCCTCACGATGCTGGCGCTCGCCCTGCTCGCCGCGCTGGCGTTCGCGCCCGGCGCCCTGGCGCACGCCCTCGTGGAGGAGATCTCGCC
>CAIYRJ010000254.1 GCA_903928615.1 uncultured Actinomycetes bacterium
GAGGTTGGCCCGGCCGTCGTGCGCGTCGTCGCCCCAGGGTGCCCAGGCGTCGTCGGCCGATGCGGGGTCGTGCCGTGCGGCGAGCTCCCACTCGGCCTCGGTGGGCAGGCGCCCGCCGGCCCATCGGGCGTGGGCCTCGGCTTCGTGGAACGAGACGTGGCACAGGATCTCCGCCGGGTCCACGTCCTCGGTACACCCGAACCACGTGCGGGTCCAGCCACCGGCGCCGTCGGGCTGCCAGTGCAGTGGGGCCTCCACGCCCTCGCTCTCGCGCCACGCCCAGCCCTCGTCGCTCCACACGCGCGGGTCGTGGTAGCCGCCGTCGCGGATGAACTCCAGGTGGCGGCCGATGGTGACGGGGTTGCGGTCGAGGCGGAACGGGGCGACGGTCGTGGCGTGCGCGGGCCGCTCGCAGTCGAGGGCGCCCCGGCCATCGGGAGCACCCATCAGGATGGTGCCGCCGTCGATGCGCACCGGGTCGGCGCGCCCCGGACCGTCCTCACCCGGGGGCAGGGCGCCCACGCAGGGCGAGTAGGCCCCCGGGGGCATCAACTGCAGGGTCTGCAGCAGGGTCTCGTCGTGCTGGGCCTCGTGCTGGGCCACCATGTCCCATACGAAGCCGCTGGCGGTGAGCTCCGGTCCGTCGGGCGACATGTCGGATGCCCGCAGCACCGCCAGTGCCCGCTCGCGCACGGCATCCATGTAGGCGCGCGACTCGGTGCCGTCGAGGATGCGGATCTCCCCGCGCACGGCCCGGGGCGTCTCGAAGGCGTCGTAGGTCGCCTGCAGGTCGGGGTGCATCGGCTGGGCCTCGGAGAGGCGCGTCACCAGCCAGAGCTCCTCGTACGCCGCGATGTGCGCGAGGTCCCATGCGGGCGGGCTCATGATGGGATCGGGGGTCCGGCCCACCCACTCCTCATCGAGGGGGGCCACCAGGTCGAGGGTCCGGTCGCGCACCTGCTCGAGGCGCGCGGTCAGGAGGTCCGCGGTGCTCATGACATCACCTTGCCCGACGGACCCCCGGGGGCCTGCATCGTGTGGCCGTGCCTCAGGTCACTTTGTGAGGCGGATTACCCGTGGGCCGGTGCGCCCATGCGCCGGGCGAGCTGCTTCACCTGCACCCGTACGGCGGTGGGGACATCCGGTGAGATGCGGCCCAGGCCCACGCCGCCCTGCGCCAGCCCGTAGCGGACATCCCCGCTGGTGAAGCGCCCGGCGGCGCGGTCGAGGATGGTGTCGGTGACCGCGGTGTCGAGGCGCTTGATCGCACTGGTGAGCACGTAGCGGCCCATCGCGGACTGGTCGAGGTCCACGCCGATGGCGGTGCGCCCCGCCGCCCCGCTGGCACGCATGGCCTCATCTCCGCAGGCTCCCGCCACCGAGAACACCGTGTAGGCGCCCTGCTCCAGCATGCGCCGCGCGATGCGCTCGCAACCCACGCCCCGGAGGAACGACCCCGAGTAGCGCACGATCACCCGCGCCCCGGGGTCGGCGGCCCGGGCTCCCGAGCGGAAGCCCGCGATGTAGCGCTGCACCGGTGGGATGTTCATCCCGCCCACCGCGGCCAGCACCGGCGGCTTGCCGTCGCTCTTCGCCGTGAGCGCCGCGAGGTAGCCGGCCAGGCGCCCGGCCTGGCCCTCGCGGAACAGGATGCCGCGCACGTTCGGCAGGGCGGCGCTGCCGGCGATGGACGCCGAGCCGTCGACGATGGCGAAGTCGGTACCCGGGTGGCGCTTCGCCGCCGCCACGACGTAGTCGGCCCACTGGAAGCCCACGGCGATGACCAGCGCGCTGCCCTGGGCGACGGCCTGGTCGAGCAAGGCGGGGTCCGGGCCCTCGGTGGACGGGCGCGCGACCCGATAGGTGGCGCTGCCCGTGCGCCGGGCCGCCTTCGCGCCCTTGATCGCCAGGGCCTCGAAGCCGGCATCGGTGGGGCCGTCGAATACGAGGGTGACGGGGATCGGGGTGACGATGTTCGCCACCGCCCCGGGCGCGGCAATGGCGATCGCTGCCGCGGCCATGGCCAGCCCTCCCGAGATCGTGCGTGCGCTCATCGGAAGTCCTCCGCGATGACCCGCGCCATGTTGCGCTCGGCGAGGGCGGTGATTGTCAGGAATGGGTTGACGCCGACATTGCCGTTGATGAGCGCGCCGTCCATCACGTAGAGCCCCGGGTATCCCTGAACCCGGCCGGCATCGTCCGTGGCCTGCCCGAGCAGGCAGCCGCCGAGCGGGTGGTACGTGAAGTCATGGCCGGTGCCGCTCGGGAAGAGCAGGCGGTTGAAGGTGCCGCCGTTGGCGTCATTGAGGCGATTGACCATGTACTCCGCGGTGCGGACCGGGAAGTCGTCGTAGGAGTCCCTCCACTGGATCGCGATGTCGTCCTTGGCGGCGTTCCACGCGATCCGTGCCCGGGCGGGGTTGTTGACGATGGCGAGGTAGAGGCCGGTCATGAGGTCCACGCCCGCCGGGAGGGGGGCGATCTCGGCGAAGAACGGGTGGTCGCGGTCGGCCCAGTTGTCGATGCCCGCGACCGGGATCGTCGACTGCTTCGGCCCGGTGCGCCCCACCCAGGCGCGCGCCGTCATGATGTTCCCGTTGTTCCCCCAGGTCTCGCCGATGGCGGCGGGGAGGTCGGGGAGCGTTCCCGTCTCGCGGGCGCGCAGAAGCAGGCGCGTGGTGCCGAGGCTGCCGGCGTTGATGAAGAGGCGCTTCGTGCGGAAGCGGGCGGATCCGATGGGGTCACCGATGCCGTCGAGCAGGTCCACCTGCAGCACGTACGTCCCATCGCGGCCCTGGCTGATGCGCTTCACCTGGTGACGGGTGCGGATGGTGAGTCGCCCGGTGGCGAGCGCCCTGGCCAGGTAGGTCTTGTCGATGCTCTTCTTGCCGTGGTTGTTGCCGAGGATCACCTCGCCGGCCAGCGCGGACGCCGGCACGCTCCCTGCGGCCTCCTGCCGCATGTAGTCGAAGTCGTAGACGTTGGGCACCATCGCCGTGCCGAAGCCGGCCTTCCGCGCCTGGTCGATGCCGAGGCGCGCGAACTGGTACCAGGGCGTGGTGGCGAAGAAGGACGGATCGATGTCGTGCACGCCGAGCTCCGCCCGGGCGAGCGGGAACCATCGGCCGTAGAGGTCGTCGAGGTCAACGGCTCCGGGGAGGATCTGCTGCAGGTGGTCGCGGCGCGGCACGACGGCCATTCCGCCGTTGACGAGCGACCCGCCGCCGACCCCGCGCCCCACGTAGACCTTCATGCCCGGGAAGTCCTCACGGCCGAGCACCCCGGCCGAGAACGGCACGGGCAGGTTCACGCCGATGGGCATGATGTTCCAGTTGCGACGCCACACCGAGCTCTTGCCGGGATTGGTCATCGGGCGGAACGGCTGCGTGGCCGGGTTCCAGTAGCGGCCCATCTCGAGCATGAGCGTCCGCACCCCGCGCTGCGCCAGGCGCAGCGCGGACACGCCGCCGCCGTAGCCGGAACCGATGATGATCGCGGGCCACTCCTCGTCCCGCGCGCCCTGGATGAGCCCACCGAGGCCGGTGGATGCCGCATAGCCCGCCGCGGCAGTGGCGGCCGCGCCCTGCAGGAACCTGCGCCGGGTGAGGCGTCGCGGCTGCGGGGAGGCCGGGGGCATGCCCGGAAACCTACCCCGCGGCCACGCCGCTATTCGGTGGAGAGGTTCGGGTCGGCCTGCTGGGTGACCGGGTGGATCGCGATGAAGTGGTCCCCCGGCGACTCCGCGAGCTCCGAGATGCGCGCGGACTCGGCGTCCTGCCCCGATGCCGCGAGCGCGGCGCAGTAGGCGGTGAGGAGCTCCGTGACGTTCTGGGCGTCCTCCGACTCCGGATCGATCGGAACGAGGCTCACCTTGGCGGCCTTCGACAGGCGACGGCGCACGGCCGCCTCGTCGAGGTTCCAGTCGTCCTCCTGGCGCACGTACACCACGCCGCCGGTCATGCCGGAGCAGAGCCAGGGGCCGGGATCACCCAGCACCACCGCGCGTCCGCCGGTCATGTACTCGAACGCGAAGCCCTTGCAGTTGGCCCGCGCGCCGAGCGCGCCGATGCGGTCGTCGATCGGCCCCTCGGGCTGGCCACCGAGCACCATGTCGGCGCCGGAGAGGCGGATGCCCGCGCGGGCATCGGCGTCACCCTGGATCAGGAAGAGGCCGCGCTGGGCGCCGTAGGCGAAGGACTTGCCCACGTGCCCGCCCACCCACTCGCCGGAGTCCGTGAGGGCCTTGAGCACCTGCACCTCGCCCCCGAGGGAGCACTTGCCCACGCCGTCCTGCGCGCCACCGGACACCCGGATGCGCACGCCCTCGACGTTGAAGGCCGCGAGGCCCGAGCCGGTGGCGGCGCCGTCGGTGAACTGCAGGTCGACCAGCGTGCCGGCGTGCCCCTCGGGTGCGGTCCTCGCCACCTGCGCGCTGAGCTCCACGGGCGTGTGAAGGCCGGTGCGCGCGCGGGCGATGACGCCCGCCAGGTCCGTGCCGAGGTTGCGGTCACGCGCGGTGAGCTCGCTCTCCTCCACCGCCAGCACCGTTGCGGCCTCGAGCGCCTCCTGGGCGGCGTCGGGCGTGCGGTGCGGCGGCGGCGGCGTGAACGGGCGGAAGTACCGCTCGCCGTCCCCGTGCGCGCCGATGACGCGGTCATGCGTGGGGGTGAGGAGCCCGTCCAGGTCCATCTCGGAGTGGTGCGTGATCTGCGCGAGGCGGTCGGCCTGGCCGACGAGGTCCTGCACGTTGTCCACGCCCATCTCGCCGGCGATGCGGCGAAGGGCCTCGCCCATCTCTGTGAAGTAGCGCATGAGGCCCTCCACC
>CAIYRJ010000255.1 GCA_903928615.1 uncultured Actinomycetes bacterium
CTGCAGCTTCGCGCCGGGGCACTTCGCGTTGGTGGTGATCATGCAGGCGTTCACCACCTTGGGCGCGGCCATGCCGACGGCGGGGATGATCGCCAGCCCGGCGGCGGCGAGGGTGCTGGCAAGGGCGATCCGGCGGGGTGACATGCGAGGGCTCCGGGCTCGGGACTGATGCGAACGGGCCCACTCTGGCGCAACCCGCATGTGACGGCCACCCGGGTGCTGGGTTTGCCCTACCGGTAGGTCGTGGTGATGGTGGGGAAGGTGGAGTTCTCGGCCGACGGCGGGCACTGGATCTCGCGCAGCTCATCCGCCGCCCGGCGCGTGGTGGCCGTCGACCGCGGGGAGTGCAGTAGCGCTCCGAATGTACCCGCCAGTCAGCATCGACGAGCTGCACAGGGTTGGCGCTAAGGCCCCCTCGGCCTCCTACGGGTCGATGCGCCCCTTGCGCACCTTGGCCCCCGGCGGCACCGGCCCGCGGTCGCGCCGCACGGTGACCTTGCGCCCCTTCAGCGACCCCGCGCGCAGCGCCTGGATCACGCGGTCGGCCTCGGCATCGGGCACGTCGACCAGCGAAAAGCGGTCGGCGATCTGGATGGCGCCGATCTCCCGGCCGGCGATCTTCGCCTCGTTGGCGATGGCGCCGACGAGGTCTTGTGGACGGATGCCCGCGATGCGCCCGGCGCCCACGAAGATGCGCGCCATGCCCTCGGCCGGGGCCTTGCCGGGCCCGGCACGGTGGGCACGACGAGGTGCGCCGCCCTCGCCGGACGACGGCGTGCCCTTCTTCCCTCCGCCCGGGCGCTCGTCGCGCATGCGCACCTCGGGGATGTCCTCATCGTCATCCGACCCGCGCGAGGCCTGGTGCGCCAGCTTCACGGCCGCTGCGGCCACGTCCATCACGTCGAACTCGTCGGCCAGCGACTCCACCACCACGCGGAAGGAGTCGAGCTCGCCCTCGAGGATGTCCTCGCGCAGCGTGGCGGTGGTCACGTCCAGGCGCCGGGCGCGCACGTCGGCCACCGTCGGCAGCGCCTGCTGCGGGATGCGCCGGCCGGTGACGCGCTCGATGTTGCGCAGCATGCGGTGCTCGCGCGGCTCGGCCAGCGTGATGGCCACGCCCTCGCGCCCGGCGCGACCCACGCGCCCGATGCGGTGCACGTACTGCGCCGGCGCCGACGGAACATCGAAGTTGATCACGTGCGTGAGCTGGTCGACATCGAGGCCGCGCGCGGCGACATCGGTGGCGATCACCAGATCGGTGGTGCCCGCGCGCAGGCGGCCCATCACCCGGTCGCGCTGCTCCTGGGTCATGCCGCCGTGCAGGCCCTCGGCCTGGTGCCCGCGGCCGTTGAGCGTCTCCACCAGTTGCTCCACCTCCACGCGCGTGCGGCAGAACACGATGGCCGCGGTGGGCTCCTCGGCGTCGAGCAGGCGCACGAGCGCAGCGGGCTTGTAGGCGCGCTGCACCACGTAGGCGTCCTGGCGCACCTTGGGCGCCTCGCCCTCGGCCACCGGCTCGGCGTCGATCTGCACCCGCACCGGGTCGGTGAGGTGGCTCTGCGCGATGGCGCGGATGCGCGGCGGCATGGTGGCCGAGAACAGCACGGTCTGGCGCGGGCCGGGGATGGCCTCGAGGATCGTCCCGATGTCCTCGGCGAAC
>CAIYRJ010000256.1 GCA_903928615.1 uncultured Actinomycetes bacterium
CGTCGCTTGCCTGGTGCGACGACCAGCGCGCCCCGGGACCCAGCTTCCGCATCCTCGGCGGGCCCGACCAGGGAACCTAAGCGCAGCAGATCGTGATCGCCGCCGAGAACGTCTACCCCCGGCCTGGCCGCCTGTCGTGGCACGAGGCCGCGGCGCTTCCCCTGGCCGGCCTCACGGCCTGGCGGGCGCTCTTCAGCCGCGCCCGGGTGCAGCCCGGCGAGACCGTGCTGGTCATCGGCATCGGCGGCGGCGTGGCCACTTTCGCGATGCACCTGGCGAAGGCCGCCGGCTGCAAGGTGGTGGTCACGTCGTCATCTGACGAGAAGCTCGCGAAGGCCGCTGCGCTCGGCGCCGACGTGGGGGTGAACTACGCGACGGCCGGCGACGAGTGGGCCGCCGCGGTGAAGGAGGCCAACGGCGGCGGCGTGGACGTGGTGATCGACTCGGTGGGATCCACCTGGGCCGGCAGCGTCGACTCCTGCGCTCCCGGCGGCCGCGTGGTGGTGTTCGGCGGCACGGGCGGCGCCAAGGTGGAGATGATGGTGCGCCCCATGACGCTCGGCCAGGTGAGCCTGCTCGGGACCACCATGGGGAGCCCCATGGAGTTCGGCCAGCTGCTCGCCGCCGTGGAGGCGCAGTCGTGGGTGCCGGTGATCGACAGCGTGCGGCCCCTGGCCGACGCCGCCGCCGCGCACGAGCGCGAGGAGGCAGGACTGCACTTCGGCAAGCTCGTCCTGGAGTGCGCATGACCGACACACGCCCGCCCACCCTGCAGGAGCGCCTGCGCCCGGTGTGCGCCGTGCTCGGCGGCATCGGCGCCGTGCTCAGCGTGCTCGCCTCGTTCGTCGCCGTCGAGGCCTTCTCGATGGGCGGGATCTTCTACACGCTCGAGTACCACTCGGGTGGATGGTCAGGCGCCGTGGCGTTCCTCATGGCCATGCTCACCGTGGGCGGCGCCATCGTGGTGCGCCGCTCGCCGGCACTCGGCAGCACGCTGATGTACATCGGTGGGTGCGGTGGGTTCCTCGCGTGCGGCGGGATCTGGCTCATCCCGGGCACCATCACCCTCGTGGCGGCCAACCTCGCCCTCTGGGCCATCACCGACCCGTTCAAGGACGGGCCGGCCGGCGCCAGCGCCTGAGCGCGCGCCGCTGATGGACCTTCCACTCCTGCGCGACCTGTGCGAGGCATCGGGTCCCCCGGGGGCCGAGGACCGCGTGCGCGACATCGTGCGGGCGCGCCTCGCGGCCACGGCCGACCACGTGGACGACCTCGCCATGGGCTGCATCGACGGCGTGCGCGCCCCCGACGGCGACCCCGCCGGGCGCCTCATGCTGGCCGCCCACATGGATGAGATCGGACTGATGGTCACCCACGTGGATGACCGCGGCTTCGTGAAGTTCATCCCCCTCGGCGGGTGGGACGCCCGCACGCTCGTGGGCCAGCGCGTGCTCATCCACGGCCGCGAGGACCTCATCGGCATCGTCGGCACCACGCCCGTGCACCTGCTTGATGAGGCCGCACGCAGCAAGGCGCCCAAGATGGAGGACCTCACGATCGACCTCGGGCTCCCGGGCGATCGCGCGCAGGAGCTCGTGCGCAAGGGCGATGTGGCCACCCGCGTGCGCGACCTCGCGCAGATCGGCGAGCTGGTCACGGGCAAGGCGCTCGACGACCGGGTGGGCGTGTACGTGATGCTCGAGGGACTCCGCACCGCAGGTCCCTCGCGCATGGAGGTGCACGCCACCGCCACGGCGCAGGAGGAGGTCGGCCTGCGCGGCGCGCGCACCGCCGCCCACCGCATCGCCCCGGACATCGCGGTGGCCATCGACACCTGCCCGGCCGACGACGGGCCCGGCACGCCCAAGAGCGGGCCATCCAC
>CAIYRJ010000257.1 GCA_903928615.1 uncultured Actinomycetes bacterium
CGGCCAGGGCGGCCTCCGCCGCCTCGCGCGCCTGATCGGCGGCGGCCACCGTGGATGCCAGTTCCGTGATGGTGGCCGCGAGCGCACGCGAGCGCTGGTCCACCTCGTCGGCGCGCGGCGCGAGCGCGGCGGCCACCTGCTCCATGGCGCGCGCGGCCGCGAGCACCACGGAATGGTCGGCCATGGGCGCCTCGGGGGCCTCGGCCTCGGCCCGGGCCCGGGCGCGCCGGGCGACGATGTCCTGGAGACGGGCGCGCTCCTGCGTGGCCCCGTCCTCGGCGAGACGGGATGCCTCACGGGCGGCCTCTCGGGCCTCGCGCGCGGCGCGGGCCGCCTGCTCGGCGGCATCGATGTCGACGGGGGCGCCATCCGGCGCCGACCCCAGGCGCGTCATCTCGGCGCGCGCGGCATCGAGTGCTGCGACGGCCTCCGCGCGGGCTGCAGCCCTGCGGCGACCCTCGGCGCGCGCCGACTCCAGCGCGGCATCCGATCGCTCGGCGCACCGGGTGCTCGCGCGGGCACGGGCCTCGGCACGGCGCTCGGCGGCCACTGCCGAGCGCTCGGCGTCCTCGGCAGTGGCGAGACGGGCAGCCGCCTGCTCAGCGGCCTCGATGGCACGCTTGTGGAGCGCCCTGCCGGCCCACGGGCCGCGAACCCCGGTGAGCATGCCGGTGCCGGGACGGAACGCCAGGCCGTCAGCCGTGACGAGCACGCACGGGCGAAGGTCGTGCGGCAGGCCGTCGAGGGACGGCACGAGCCATGCATCGGCGAGTAGCCCGTCGAGCCACGGCCGCGCCCGGTCGGGGCAGGCGGTGACGAGCTCGCCAAGGCGGCGCGCGCCCGGGATGGGCGGGGCAGGCGACGCGGCAGCGGCGGGCCGGGCGACGGCCGCCGCGCTGGCGCCATCGTCGAGTGCCCTGGCGCCCTCGCGCACCGACGCCACCAGCGGCGCATCGGCGAGCTCCCCGAGGGCCGCGGCGACCGCGCGCTCCATGCCGTCCTGCACCTCGATGCCGTCGCCCAGCACTGCCGCGTCGGCGTGGCGGTCGTCCGTGGGCGCGAGCGCGGCGGCCTCGGCCGCCAGTCGCGCCGACCTGCTGGCCGCGCCCTCGCGCGCCGACCGGGCTGCCTCGGCGCCACGTGAGGCGGCTGCCCGGGCCTCGGCGTCGCGCTCGCGCCGGGCGCGCGAGATGCCCGCGCGACGCTCGATGCGGTCAAGGTCGGGGCCGCCGACCCCGTCGAGATCGGACAGCGCCTCGGTGGCGCGCACGATGCGTGCCTCGGCTGCCGCACGCTCCTGGGCATCCCGCTCGGCGAGGCGCCGGTGATCGCGGGCGGCCTCGAGCGCGGCTGCGGCTGCGGCATCGGCCTGCTCGGCCTGCTCAAGCCGCTCTGCGGCCGCGCGGGCGTCGCGCTCAGCGCGCTCCACGGCCTGCTCGGCGTCACGCGCCGCCGACTCGGCGGCCACGAGGGCCTCCTGCGCCTCGCGCCGACGATCCCGGCGCCGCTGGGCCTCCTCGGCCGCGGCCGACACGCGGCCCTCGGCCACCTCGGCGCGCCCGGACAGTCGCTCGGCGACTCCCCGGATACGCGAGGCCGACTGCATGGCCGCCTCGCGCTCAGACACAACCTGCTGGCGCTCGGCGGCAACCTGCTGCGCGGCGGCGCGGGCAGCATCGAGTCCCTCACGGGCCGCGGCAACGGCTGCCGACCTGGCGGCGCGATCCTCCCGGGCGGCGGCCAGCTCGCGGGCAGCCGACACGGCGCGGGCGCGGGCGAGCGCCTCGCGCGACTCATCGAGCTCGCGCTCGACCTCGGCGGCACGCTCAGCCGCCCGGGCCTGTCGCTCGAGCGACCGCGCGCGCGACGCCAGCTCGTTCGCCAGGTCGCGGGCACGGGCCAGGTGGTCGTCCACGTGCTTGAGGCGCAGCTCCGCGCGATGGCGGCGGCGCTTCGGAAGCCCGGTTCCCGCCGCCTCGTCGAGGATTCCCCTCAGGGCCACGGGCTTGCTCTGGCAGATGGCCTCCACCTGCCCCTGCCGGATGATCGAGAGCGACTGCGGGCCCAGGCCGCGGGTGGAGAGCGCGTCGAGCACGTCCACCAGGCGGGCGTTGCCGCCGTTCAGCCGGTAGCCGGACTCCCCGGCGCGCGTGAGGCGCCGCGAGACGCCCATCTCGGCCGGGCCCTCGCCTGGCACGCCCTCGAGGGTGACCACCACCTCGGCGAGCCCCACGGGCTGACGGCCGTCGCCTCCCGAGAAAAGGACGTCCTGCATGGCCGGCGCGCGCAGCTTGCCCGAGCGCTGCTCGCCGAGGGCCCAGGCGATGGCCTCCGAGATGTTGCTCTTGCCGGACCCGTTGGGACCGACGATCACGTTGATGCCCGGACCGAACTCGAGGTCGACCGGGTCGGCGAACGACTTGAAGCCCTTGATGCGCAGGCGCCTCAGCACGGCGTCAGCTCCCCTCGCCCAGGGACGCGAGCGCGGCCTCGGCCGCGGCCCTCTCCGCGGCCTGCTTCGACCGGCCGGAGCCGGAGCCGATCTCGCGGTCGCCCTGCAGCGCGCGCGCGTGGAACGTGGCGTCGTGGGCCGATCCATCCTGGCCCGTGATCTCGTACCGCGCGGTGGGCTCTCCCCGGCCCTGCAGTAGCTCCTGCAGCTTGGTCTTCGGGTCGCGGATGCGCTCGTGCGCGTGATCCAGCGGCTCGGCGAAGGCACCGAGCACCGCCGAGCGCGTGGCGGGCTCCCCCACGTCGAGCCATGCGGCGCCGATGACCGACTCCGCGAGCGCCGCCTTCACGTTGCGATGCTCGGCGAGGCGCCGCGCGTCGTCGCGGCGTGCCTTCGGCGCGGCGTCCACCATGGCCTGCGGCAGGCCGCAGGCGTCGGCCACCACCGCGCAGGCGTCGCGCGAGACGACCGCCTGGCGCATCCAGGTGAGGTCGCCCTCGAGCCTGTCGGGGTGACGATGCATGAGCGCCTCGGTGACGATCACGCCCAGCACCGAGTCCCCGAGGAACTCCAGCCGCTCGTACGAGCGGAGGGAGTCCGGGGCCCAGAACGGATGGGTGAGCGCCAGGCGCCGGGCATCTGGGGTGAGCAACGCGAGGAGCTCCGCCAGATCACGTGGCCGGGGCCCGGACCCGTCAGGAACCGGAGCGGGCGACGATGTAGTCGACGGCGTCACCGACCGTGACGATCTTCTCCGCGTCCTCGTCCGGGATCTTCACCCCGAACTTGTCCTCCATCTCCATGATCATCTCGACCAGGTCGAGGGAGTCCGCGTTGAGATCCTCCGCGAAGGAAGCTGTCTCGACGACCTCGGAGGCGTCCACGCCGAGCTGCTCGACGAGGATTGACTGAAGCTCGGAGAGGGCCTGCGCTCGATCCACCATTGCTCCTTAAGGGCATGAGACTGGTCCGGGAACGCGGCGGAACGTACCAGTGCCACCGGACGCCCTGCGGCCCGGCATGGAGCGGGATTCAGGCGCTGGCGGCGATGCCGGCCTGGATGTGGCCGGTGACGTCCTCGCGGATGCCCTGCGCAGCGCGGCGGATGCCGTTCGCCATGCCGCGGGTGCCGGTGTTCCCGTGGCCGATCATCGAGATGCCCCGCACGCCCAGCAGGTAGGCGCTGCCGTACTCCTCGGGGTCGATGTTCTTGCGCAGGTCCTTGAACACCGGCATGCCCAGGGCGCCCGCCACCTTGCCCCGCACGCTCGAGGTGAGGCCACGGCGGATCTCGTGGAAGATCATCGCGGCGGTGCCCTCGTACAGCTTGAGCGCCACGTTGCCGGTGAAGCCGTCGGTGATGATGATGCGGGCCTTTCCCTTGGGGATGTCGCGGCCCTCGATGTTGCCGATGAAGCCCGGGGTGCCCTTCAGCAGCTCGTAGGTCTCGAGCACCAGCTCGGTGCCCTTCCCCGCCTCCTCGCCGATGGTGAGGATGCCCACGGTGGGGTCGTCGATGCCGAGGATGTCGCGGCCGAGCACGCGGCCCATCACCGCGAACTGCGCGAGGTACTCCGGCTTGCACTCGGCGTTGGCGCCGCCGTCGATCATCACGATGGGCCCGGCGATCGATGGCATGGGCACGGCGAGTCCGGGGCGGATGACGCCCGGCAGGCGGCGCAGGATGAGCGTGGACGCCGCCAGCATGCCGCCGGTGTGCCCGGCGGAGATCACCGCGCCAGCGCGGCCCTCGTGCACGTGCCGGCATGCCACCACCATCGAGGCATCGGGCTTGGTGCGCACGGCCTTGACCGCGTCGTCCGTGGAGAGGATGCGATCGGGCGCGTGGACGATCTCGATGTTCGAGGGGAGGTCGCCATGCTGCTCGAGGGTCTTCTCGAGCAGCATGGCGTCGCCCACGAGCAGGATGCCGATGCCCTCGCGTGCCGCCTCGACGGCGCCGGCCACGGGGACCTGCGGTGCCTTGTCGCCGCCCATCGCATCGACGGCGACGACGACGTCAGACACGGTGCTCAGGCGCCGGTGTCGACGACCGCGCGGCCCTTGTAGTGGCCGCACACCATGCAGACGTGGTGCGGCATCACCGGAGCCGTGCAGCGCGGGCAGCGACCCAGGCGCGTCGCCTGGATCGAATGGGTGGCGCGCCGCTTGTCACGACGGGCACGGGAAGTCTTGCGCTTGGGAACTGCCAACGTGGCTCCTGGTAGGGACCGGGTCCGGAACGACGCGGGAGGTTAGCGCCTCACGAGCGGCGCGGGCAACCCGAGCGGGCCACCGGGGTCATATGGCGTCGCCGTTGGCGTCGCCGAGCCGCTCCTTGAGCTCCCCCAGCGCGGCCCATCGCGGGTCCACCTCGTCGTCGGTGCAGTCGCATGGAGCGGTGTTGAGGTCGGCGCCGCAGCGGGCGCACAGCCCGGCGCAGTCCTCGCGGCACAGGATGGACATCGGCAGCTCCTCGGCCACCACGTCGCGGGCCCATGCGCCGACATCGAGCTCCATGCGCACGGGCCCGCCGAGGTACTCGCAGTCGAGGTCCTCGTCGGGCTCGTCGGCGTCATCGCGTCCCGATGCCTGGAAGTCGCGCGCGTCCACCTCGACGGTGAAGCGCGACGGGGCGAGGCAGCGCTGGCACGGTCCGGTGAGCATGGTGGCGAACCTCAGCCTGAGGCCCAGGCCCGATCCGGACGACCCCACGTCGAGATGGGCATCCACCACGCGCGGGTCGGGTGCGTACGGCTGCCCGCCCAGCGTGATGTCCTCGAGCGGCACGGGAACGTCCACCCGCGCGCCCGCACCGGGCGCCAGATCGAGCCGGCGGAGGTCGACGACCCCCTCCGGCGCGTCCCGGTGCCCGGTGGTCATCGCCTAGTAGTCGCTGGAGTCGGCCTCGTCGCTGACGAACGGGCCGTCGTCGACGCGGTCCTCGGACTTGCCCTGCAGGCGCTCGCGGCCGCGGCGCACGGCGGCCGTGAACTTCTCCAGGTTCACCTCGAGCGTGCCGAGCACCTCGTCGGCGTAGTCCTCGGCGCCGAGGCGCACCTCGCGCTCGCGCTGGCGGGCCTCGTCGAGCAGTTCGGCCGACTGCTTCTCTGCGAGCTTCACGACCTCCTGCTGGGAGGCCTGGCGCTCGGCCTTCTCCTTGGCCTCGTCAACGATGCGGTCGGCCTCGCGCTTGGCCTCGGCGAGCATCTCCTGTCGTTCCTTCACGATCCAGCGCGCCTGCTTGATCTCCTCAGGCAGGGTGGATCGCATCTGGTCGAGGATCTCGTACACGGCCTCGCGGTCGATGCGCACCTGATCCGTCAGGGGCACCGCGCGCGCGTTGTGCACGAGGTCGTCCAGCTTGTCGATGAGGGCGAGAACATCCATGGGGTCGTCCTTTGTCAGGCGGTGGGGCCGATTCGGTCGAGGAGGGCCTCGGCGACGTGCGGCGGCACCCATCCGCTCACGTCAGCCCCCCAGGCGGCGGCCTCACGGACGCCGGAAGAACTGAGGAATGCCCACTCGGGCGATGCGGGCAGGAGAACCGTCTCGACCTCTGGGGCCAGGCGGTGGTTGAACTGGGCCATCTGCGACTCGTAGTCGAAGTCGGCCGCGCTGCGGACGCCCTTCAGGATCGCCGTGGCGCCGACGGCACGGGCATGCGACGTCACGAGCTCATTGAAGCCCGTGACCTCCACGTTCCCGAGATGCTCGACGCTCGTGCGCACCATGGTCTTTCGCTCGTCCGCGGTGAAAAGCGGTTTCTTCTTGTTCGATCCTTCGGCGACGGCCACCACGACCCCGTCGAACAGGCGCGAGGCCCGCTCCACGATGTCGAGATGTCCGTACGTGACCGGGTCGTAGGTACCCGGACACAGGGCGATTCGCCCTCCGGTGCTCATGTTCCTTCTCCCGGCGTCCAGATCACGGTGATCTCCGTATCCCCATACCTTCGCGTGGTCTCACGTTCGACGGCGATGCCCGGAACCCCGCCGGGCCCCATGATCGCACCCCGGGCATGCTCGATGACCACCACGGCCCGCGGGGCGAGCACGTTCGCGAGGGACTCCCCCATCTCCTCCAGGATCACGGGCAGCAGGTCGTACGGCGGATCGGCCAGCACCAGGTCGTAGGCCTCGCTGGCCTCGACCGCGGCCTGCAGCGCCCCGCGCCAGCCGCGGCGCACCACCCGCAGGCGGTCGCCCAGGCCCAGCACCGACGCGTTGGCCGCGATGGCATCGGCCGCGCCGCGATCGTCGTCCACGCAGGTGGCGCGGTCCGCGCCGCGCGACAGCGCCTCGATGGCCAGCGCGCCCGATCCGGCGAACAGGTCGAGCACGCGGTCGCCGTCCACCGGACCGATGATCGAGAAGAGCGCCTCCTTCACCCGGTCGGACGTCGGACGGGTACCCGTGCCCGACGGCGCGATGAGCCTGCGGCCCCCGAGGTGCCCGGCGATCACCCTCATGCGTCGAGCAGCCGGGGCATGTCGGGGAAGGCGGCGCGCACGGCGTCGCCCAGCAGCACGTGCTCCGGCTGCTCGAGCCGCGGGTCGCGCTCGAGCGCAACCTTGGCGATGCGCCGCGCCTCGGCGAGCGACCGGCGATCGCGCGAGAGCCGCGCGAAGCGCAGGTCGGTGGGGCCCGACTGCCGCAGGCCGAGGATGCTGCCCTCGCCGCGGATGTCCAGGTCGATGTCGGCCAGGCGGAAGCCGTCGTTGGTCTGCACGAGCGCCTCCAGCCGCCGCACGCCGTCCTCGGCCGCGGGCTCGGCGAACACCAGGCACATGCCGGCATGCTCGCCGCGCCCCACGCGCCCGCGCAACTGGTGCAGCTGGGCGAGGCCGAAGCGGTCGGCGTCCTCCACAACCATGACGGTGGCGTTCGGCACGTCGATGCCCACCTCCACCACGGTCGTGGCCACCAGCAGGTCGGTATCCCCCGCCGCGAACGCCGCCATGGCCGCGCGCCGCTCATCGGGCTTCTGCGCGCCGTGGGCGAGGCCCACGCGGAAGTCACGGAATGGGCCATCGGCCAGCCGGCGGGCCTCCTCCACCGCCGAGCGCGCGGCCACGCCCTCCTCGCCCTGGTCGACCATCGGGCAGATCACGTAGGCCTGCCGACCCCGGCGGAGCTCGGCGCGCACCTGCTCGTAGGCATCCTCGCGATCCTCCTCGCGCACCCAGCGCGTGGCGATGTCCTGGCGCCCCGGGGGCCGGCCGCGAATGGCCGACACCCGCAGGTCGCCATACGCCGTGAGCGCGAGCGTGCGGGGAATGGGCGTGGCCGTCATGTAGAGCAGGTGGGCCGCATCGGCCCCGGATCCCACGCGGTCGGCGAGGGCCTGGCGCTGCTCCACCCCGAAGCGGTGCTGCTCGTCCACCACCACGAGCCCGAGCCGGTGGAACCGCACGCCTCCCACCAGCAGCGCCTGCGTGCCCACCACCACCTGGGCCGTGCCGGTGGCCACCGCCATCTCGCGCCGCTCGCGCTCGGCGCGCGGGACGTTGCCCGTGATCAGCACCGGCGCGATTCCCGCCGGGGCCAGCAGGGAGTCGAGGGTGCGCATGTGCTGCTCGGCGAGCGTCTCGGTGGGCACGAGGATCGCCGCCTGGGCGCCGGCCTCCACGGCCTGCGCGCAGGCAAGCGCGGCCACCTCGGTCTTGCCCGCGCCCACCTCGCCCTGGAGCAGGCGCCGCATCGGGCGCTCGCGGCGGATGTCGCGCGACACCTGGCGAGCCACGCGCTCCTGCTCTCCCGTGAGCGTGAATGGCAGCCCGGCCCGCACGAGGTCGATCACCGCACCGGTGGGCGCGAGGGGCAGTGCACGACGGGCCACCTCCTCGTGCCGACGCACGGCGATGAGGCCCAGCTGCAGCACGAGGAGCTCCTCGAACGCCAGGCGGCGCCTGCCCGCGCGCGGCTCGCGGGCGGTGCGCGGGAAGTGCATGGCCGACAGGGCGTCGGCGCGGGTGGGCAGCGCGAGGCGCGCGCGGATCCACGACGGGAGGATCTCCGGGGCGGCGGGCAGGCACGGGCGCGCGGCATCCACCATCTCGCGCAGCCGGCGGGCGGGCAGGGCCTCGGTGGCCGGGTACACGGGCACGAGCCCCTCGGTGTGCAGCCCCTCCGACGCCGGCCCCCCGAGCACCTCATGGGCCTTCACCGTCACCTGGCGCTGGGGCTTGAGCGCAACCTTGCCGCGGATCATCAGCTCATCCCCGGGCTCGAGCACGCCCGCGAGGTACGCCTGGTTGAACCACACCGCCGAGATCGCGCCCGAGTCGTCGTGCACCTTCGCCCGCACGATCCGGAGCCCCCGGCGCCGGGTGGGCACCACCGCGATGGAGTCGAGCACCACGCGGATCGTGGCCTCCTCGCCGTCGGCGAGGCCCGCGATGGGTCGCGCGGCGTCATACGACAGGTAGCGGGCGGGCAGGTGCTCCGCCAGGTCGCCGATGGTGTGGATTCCGATGGCCTCGGCCCGCTCGGCCGTGGAGGGGCCCACGCCAGGCAGTTCCAGCACGGACGCGCGCCACCGGGCGGGGCCCGGCCTGTGCGGGATCGCGTCGCCAGCGCCAGAGGCCCGCGCACGCCCGAATGCCCCCCGCGGCACGCTCACGCTGGCAACCCGCGCCTCGTTGTGGCATCGTGCCCGGGTCGCGGCGCCCTGTGCCGCTCCGTCTCTCCTACTCGAGGTAACCAGTCGACATGGCGAAGGTCTGCACTTCTTGCGGCAAGGGTCCCGCCTTCGGGAACAACCGCAGCCACTCGATGGTCGCCACCCGGCGCCGGTTCAACCCGAACCTCCAGCGCGTGAG
>CAIYRJ010000258.1 GCA_903928615.1 uncultured Actinomycetes bacterium
CCCGACCGGCCAGTTGGATGCCACTTTCGGCACGAGCGGCAGGGGGACGATTTCCTGCCAGCCCGGTCCCATCGTCCTGAATCCCGAGGGGGCGGTCTTCGGGACGACCCCAAACGGGGCCAAGCTGACCAAGTATCCCGCCACGGGCCCATGGACGGGCACCTCCGGGAGCGCGTCCTGGACGGTGGGCTCCAACCCGTACGGCGTGGTCATTGACAGCGCGGCGAACGTGTACGCGGCGAACCAGGGCAACAACACGGTGTCGCGCATGGCTGGCGCGAGTGGCACCATCAGCGCGTCCTGGGCGAGCACCGGCGCGGGCACCGGTCCCATCGCGCTGGCCCTCGACAGCCAGGGCAACCTCTTCACGGCGAACTCCGACAGCAACTCGGTGAGCAAGATCACCATCGCGGGTCCCTTCGCCGCCAGCACCGATGTGTTCGGCACCACGGGCACCAACCCCCAGGACATCGGCGTCGACGCCGCGGGCAACGTCTACACGGCCAACCAGGGCAGCAACTCGGTCACGCGCATCCCGGCGGGCGGCGGCGCCTCTGCGCAGTACGGCGGCGCCACGGGCAGCGAGCCCGTCGCCATCGCGGTGGACTCCCGCGGCAACGTGTACACCGCCAACAAGGGCAGCAACACGGTCACGCGCATCGGCTCGCCGGCCGGCCCGCTCACCGGCAGCCCCACGGCCTTCCCGTCCACCGCGCCGGGCGCCACCGGCACCCTCACGGTGACAGTCACCAACACCGCGGCCGACCTGGCCGCCGTGCCGAGTGCGATCACCGCATCAGGCACGGGGGTGAGCGTGACCGGCGGCACCTGCGCGGCCGGCACGTCCATTGCCCCGGGTGGCACCTGCACCGTGGCGCTGTCGTGGAAGCCCACGGCTGCCGGCGCGCTCTCGGGCGCCAGCCTCACCATCGCCTACCCCAACGGGGCGACCGCCAGTGACTCCATCACGCTCACCGGCACCGCGACCTCGGCCAAGCGCCTGTCCGCCACGATCACGGCGAGCACGTCACGCGTGGCCAGCGGCGCGACGGTGCGCGTGAGCATCCGCACCAGGAACCGCGGCAGCAGCACGGCCACCAAGGTGGTGTCGTGCATCAGGGTGCCGTCGAACTTCGCCATCGTCAGCGCGAAGGGCGCGAAGCGCTCGGGTCGCACCCTGTGCTTCAGCGTGGGCAAGCTGGCAGCGGGCAAGACCGCCACGCGCAGCATCACGGTGGGCGCGGTGAGCTCCGCCACGGTGAAGCGCTTCTTCACCGGCACCACGAAGGCCAGCGGCATCGCGCAGTCGAAGGCCACGCGCAAGGCCGTCACCATCACGGCGAGCGGGGGCAACCCGCTGGTGACCGGCTAGGGAGTGTGCTGCGGGGCTACGCGGTGCCGGGCGTTCCCGGTGCCGCGTCGCACCCAGCTTGAGCAGGCCATCATGGATGAGGTCCCGTAGGGTCCTTCCATGCCCCCGTCGATTCGCAGGGTCCTCGTGTCCGGCTGCGTCGCCGCAGCGGCCTTCGCGGGTCCCGCCGCGGCCGTCACGTGGAACCTGCCGGCCAGTGACATCTCGGTACTGGGGCAGCAGGCGGTACTCCCGTCGGTCGCCATGGCGTCCGGCGGCACCACCACGGTTGCCTGGGCCGCTGGCGGAATCGCCGACATCTCCGCACAGGTTGCGACGCGACTGGCGGGATCCACCGCGTTCGGGTCCGCGCAGCAGGTGGCCGTTGTCCCGCTGCCCGGCGACATGTACCCGGTGAGCGTGGGAGTCGCGGGTGATGGGGCCACCACGCTCGCGTGGGCACGCGATGATGGCACCAACGTCGTCGTGCAGGCCGCCACGAGGCCGGCCGGAGCCGCGACATACGGGCCCGCCCAGGAGATTGGCGCGGCGGGTCCCAGTTATGGCGGCGGTGTCTACTCCATGGACCTCGCGGTGGCCCCCGACGGCTCCGCCAGCATCGTGTGGCGACATGACGACGTGGTCGGATTCAACGTCCGCGCGGCGACCCGGCCAGCCGGATCAGCCGTGTTCGGCGCGCCGGAGGACCTTCCGTACAGCCCCACACCGGGGACCGACTCCGACAAACCTCAGGTGGTGGCCGCGCCAGATGGCACCTTCACCGCCGCCTGGGCTCGCGATGGGGTCATCCAAGTGGCCACACGCAGGCCGGGCGCCACCAGCTACGGCGACCCCGGGAACCTCACCGTCATCCCGCCCGCGGGTTCCGGCGCTGCTGCTCCCCAGGTGGCCGCCGCGCCCGACGGGGCGATCACCGCGGTGTGGGGCCTGAACTACGGCACCGACTCCGTCGTGCAGGCCGCCACGCGTGCGGCCGGGGCCGGCACCTTCGGTGCGCCGGTGAACCTCTCGGCGGCAGCGCCGATGGGCGCTGTGCTCCTCGTGCCACAGGTGGCGATCGGATCCGACGGCACCGCCGTAGCGACGTGGGTCCGGACGAATGGCATCGCCAGGGTGATCCAAGCGGCCACCCGCCCTGTGGGGGCGAGCACGTTCGGGTCTCCGATCAATCTCTCGGCCGAAGGACCCGCGGGAGTGAACAGCAACCGCCCCCAGGTCGCGGTTGCACCCGACGGGGCGACCACCGTCGCGTGGCACTACGACGATGGTGCCGATTCGACCATCCGGGCCGCCAGCCGCTTGGCCGGTGATGCGACCTTCGGGGCGTCCGAGCGCTTGTCGGCCAGCCCGAGCTACGACCCCGCCATCGCCGTCGCACCGGATGGCGCGACCACCGTCGCGTGGAGCATTTCCATCGGCGCCTCGAGCGTCATCCAGGCGATGACGAGCAGCGCGACCACTTACGCCCTGTCCACCACGCGCGACGGCGATGGCACCGGCACCATCACGTCGAGCCCCGCGGGCATCGACTGCGGGGCCACCTGCCGCGCAACCCTCCCGCTCTCGACAGCCGTGACGCTCACCGCCACGCCTGCTGCCGGATCGTCGTTCGCCGGATGGGGCGGGGCCTGCTCGGGTACCGATCCCACCTGTCGGCTCACGCTGCTCGGCAACCGCAGCGCCACCGCCACCTTCAGGAAGGGCACGCTCACCGCAACCGTGCTGCCGTCGCGCGCGCGCATGGTGAGCGGCCAGGTGCTGCGCATCGGCATCCGTGCGCGCAACAACGGCGCGACGACGGCGACGTCGGCCACCTCGTGCCTGAAGCTGCCGTCGAACGTGGTCATCGTGCGGGCACCGGGCGCCCTGCGGTCGGGTCGGACGGTGTGCTTCCGCATCAAGGCGATCGCCGCCGGGGCCACCACCACGCGCGTGGTGACCGCGCGGGCGGCCACGACCCGGAAGGTGAAGCGCTACATCGCGGGATCGGTGCGGGCGGCGGGCATGGCCCGGGCGCAGGCAACGCGCAAGGCCGTGGTGATCAGCCCGCGCGATCCCAGCACGTCGGTCACCGGGTAGCGCGCCTGGTCACCCCGATCGCGGGGCTCGGGGCGGCGCCCCGGGCGCGCGGCCCTACTCCAGAGTTGCGCCGGCACCCGCGTCTCCCCTGAGCACCAGCAGCCCCTTCGCGGGCCGCACCACGATGCGCCGGTGGCGCCCCAGTGGCTCGCCGTCGGCCTGCACGGCCACGCCGTCGGCCGACTCCATCACGATCTCCTCGGTGGCGGTGCCGTGGGCGATGCGCGGTGAGTCGAGGTGCCAGCCACCCGTGAATGCCCCGGCGGCGGCCACCGCCGGCCCGGACATGCCGCGGCCCACCGACCCGAGCCACCCGAGTGTGCCGTCCTGCCCGGCATCGGGGATGAGGTCGAAGGCACGGGTGCGGAAGTAGGCATACGGGCGCGTGCACGCGATGCTCATCGATGCCATGGCGAAGGGCGTTCCGTGGTCGACGCTCACCTTCATGGGGGTGCGGCGGGCCTGGCGCGCGGCGGCCACGAAGGTGGCCCCGGCGAACCACAGCTGGCCGATGCGGCGCTTCATGTCGGGGTGGCGCTCCACCATGTCCGCGGCCTCGGCGTCGATGCCTACGCCGGCGTTCACGATGAACGGTCGCTCCTGCCCGCCGGCCTCCACGACCCCGATGGTCACCGAGTCGGCGCGCTGGCCGCTCTCGAGCACGTGGACGAGGTGGTCGATGGCCTCCCGGGCGTCCATGGGCCACCCGATGGTGCGGGCGAACACGTTGGTGCTGCCCGTGGGCATGGGGGCCAGCGCGGCGCCGGTGTCCACGAGC
>CAIYRJ010000259.1 GCA_903928615.1 uncultured Actinomycetes bacterium
CGTCGTGCACGGCACAGAAGTCCTTGAATCCCTCACCCGTCCTGATGCCGATCATGTTCTTGCCGGGGATCTCCGTGCCCACTTCCTTCACCCCACGCAGGGCGGGCCACGGGTTGTCCACTCCCTCGACGGACTGAACGGCGGTCAACGGGGCGGAGATGGCGTGCATGTGCACTGCTTCCACGGCTTCCATCCGGCCCAGCTTCAGGACCGCATCACTTCCATCGATCTCCACCGTCGCCACGCTGTCTCCAATCAGTCTTCAGCTCTCGCTGATCCTTGCTGCGCGCTTCGTTCACAGCGCCTCTGAAGTGCCCCCGGCAAGATTCGAACTTGCGACACCAGGATTAGGAATCCTGTGCTCTATCCCCTGAGCTACGGGGGCGCTGTACCTGCAGGGTAGCGGCGGGGGCGGGCGGGTTGACCCGGCGTCAGGCGGCTGACACAGTCCGGCCGCGGAGCCGGTCCAGCCCTCTCGCCGGCCAGCCCCCACCCCACCATGTCCGTCCCGAACCTCGTCTTCGACACCCCGCTCTGGCTCTCGCTGGCCACCACAGGGGTGGCGGCCATTGAGGGCGCGGTGATCGGGCGGCAGGGCAGGAGCCCGCGCTACGACATCGTGGGCATCTTCGTGCTCGCCGTGGTGCTCGGCCTGGCCGGCGGTATCTCGCGTGATCTACTCATCGGCAATACGCCGGTGGTGGCCACCCGCACCCCGTGGTACATCGTGACCGTCATCGGAGTCACCCTGCTGGTGATCGTGGCCGGCAGGTTCATACCGCCGCTCACCGGCATGTGGTTCACCCTGCTCGACGCCCTCACGCTGGGGCTGTACACGGCTATCGCCACTGGATACGCCCTTCAGGCCGGGGTGTCGGTGGTGGGCGCCGTGTTCGTGGGCGTGGTGGCCGGATCGGTGGGAGGCGTGATCGTGGGCCTGCTGCAGGGCAGGACCCCGGCAATCCTGGTGCCAGGGGTCTTCTACGTGATCACCGCGCTGGTCGGATCCATCGCATATGTGTGCATCAACCCGTGGTCATCGGCGGTGGCGGCCATCACCTGCGTGGGCCTGGTGCTGGTGCTGCGTGCGCTCTCAGTGCACTTCAACCTCGGCACCAAGGCCCTGCCGCTGATGACCCGTGCCGATGGGGAGGATTCCCCCGGCACGGAGGACCGCTGACGACGCCCCGGGGCGGCGTCACGGTGATCAGCTGGTGCTGATCACCGTGCACGGCCCCGTGGTGACGTCACCGGCGTCGAGCATCACGCGGTTGGCGGAGCTGCGACAGACGATGCGGTCGCCGCCCTTGCCGTCCTTGGCGTTGATGAGCGTGTTGCCGGGGCCACCCACGAGGGTGTCGGGGCCCGGGCCGCCCCACAGCAGCTTGCGACCGGGGCCGACCGCCACGATGCGGTCCCTGCCGGGGCCACCGGCCCCGACCGAGTCGGCTCCGCCCACCGCGATGCGGTCGGCGCCCAAGCCACCCCATGCGATGGAATTGCGTCCGGCGGCGCGAATGCGGTCGGGGCCGGGCCCGGCGAACACGGTGCCGTTGGGCGCGGCGATCGACAGGCGGTCGGCACCGCGGGTGCCGTAGCCCAGCGGGCCGATCACCTGCGCACGCGAGCCCTGGGCACGGCACAGCACGCTGGCCGACATGCGCTGGCCGACGTTGGCCTCACCCGAGGTGATCGTGGCCGTGCGACCCGAGAACGACACCGCGAAGTCGGTGTCCGGGCCGCGCGATCCGGCGTCGGCGTTCAGCGGGTATGAGCGCGCCGGGCACTTGAGGCTGATCGAGCGCCTGCTGGAGGTCACCTTGATCTTCCGGCTGCGGGAGGTCAGGCCGATGTTCACCGGCGTCAGGTCACCCGGGGATGCCGTGCCGCGATTGCCCACCGGCTTGCGCGGCGTGCGCGCGGTAGACGTGGCCGTGTCGGACTTCCTGCCGATCACGACCGGGCTGGTGCCAACGACGGGGCCGAGGTCAGCCTCTGGCACCGTGGCCTGATCCCTGCTCATGGACATGGCCCAGCCGGAGTTGGACCCGCCGCTGTACTTGAAGCTCTTCGACGTGGGCGCCGAGGAGAACACCTGCGTCGACGTGGGGTACAGGCC
>CAIYRJ010000260.1 GCA_903928615.1 uncultured Actinomycetes bacterium
AGCATCGCGAGGCGGTCGAGCAGCCCCTCCATCCAGAGGTCGGCGAGGGGGTTGAGGCGAAAGCCAGCCCGCGTGCGCTGGATCTCCTTGAGCCGTTCCTCGATCTCCACCTGGCGCTCGGGGTGCGCCACCGCCCGCAGGCGCTCGATCAGGTGCTCGTGCCGCACGGCCCCCTCGGCACCGATGGCCACCGCGAGGGCGTCGGCATGCACCGCGGCCACCCCGTCGAGCACGTGCCCCCAGCCCTCGGTCACGAGCCTGCGCCGCTTGCGCCGCTCCTCGTCATCGGCCCTCTTGGCGGCCGTCTTTCCGCCGCGCTTGCCCTCGAGGGCGGCCGCCTCGGCGCGCAGGCGCTCGAGTTCCTCCGACGGGTGCTCCCCGGCGGCGGCCTCCATGGCCGACTGGATGTCGTGCACGAGGGAGGCCCCGCCTGCAGCGGCCTCGAGGCTCGCCATGCCCAGGTCGGTGCCGAAGCCCCTGAGCCGGCGCTCGAAGGGCCCCACCTGCAGGGCGACCAGCCCGTCGGCGCGCGCGCGGGCACGGGAATCGGACGGATCCTCGCCGCGGGCCTCGAGCTCGCCGGCGATGACCTCCCACCCCGGCGTGCGGAACGGCACCAGCATGCACCGTGAGCGGATGGTGGGGATGAGGTCGGTGAGGTGGTCGGTCACGAGGATGACGTGGGAGAGAGGAGGAGGCTCCTCGAGCACCTTGAGGATGCGGTCGGCGCCCTCCTGGGGGCGCAGGCGCTCCGCGCCATCGATGATCATCACCCGCCGCACGCCGACCACGGGCCGCGACGCCAGGTCGGCGAGCACGGGCTCGAGCTCGTCCTGGAGGCGGATCGTCGTGCCCGAGGCCGCGACCGTGGAGATGTCGAGTGACTCCTCGTCGGGATCATGGGTGCCGGTTGGATCCACCAGCGCCCAGGCCATCGCGCGCGCCGCGCGCCGCTTGCCCGACCCCCGAGGGCCGTGGAGCAGTAGCTGCTGGGGTGGCGCGGCACGCCCCGCGCTCGCCGAGAGGATGCGCTCGGCGATGGGCTGGCCGGGGACCTCCAGCATCAGAGGGATCCGACCACTGTCGCCATGACGCGAGCATGCACCTCGTCGAGGGTGCCATCGGCCGAGACCAGATGCACGCGGTCGGGATAGAGGCGTGCCACCTCCCGGTAGCCCTCGGCCACGCTCTCCTGCAGCGCCTCGCCCTCGCCCTCGATGCGGTCGACGCTTCCGCGCCCCGCACGGCGGTCGACCGCCGCGCCCGGGGGCAGGTCGAGGATCACCGTGAGGTCGGGCATGAAGTGGCCGATGCCGGGGGCGTTGACGGCGGCGACCCGGTCGATGCCGAGCCCGCGCGCCTCCCCCTGGTAGGCGAGGGACGAATCGAGGAAGCGGTCGGCCACCACCCAGGTGCCCGCCTCGATCGCGGGCGCGATGACGTCGGCCACCAGCTGAGCGCGCGCCGCGGCGAAGAGGAAGGCCTCCGCCCAGGGGGTCATGGCATCGGGTCCGAGCACCACCTCGCGCACGGCCTCCCCGAGGGGCGTACCGCCGGGTTCGCGCACGTGCACGACATCGTGCCCGCGGTCGCGCAGCGCATCGGCGAGCATCACGGCCTGGGTGCTCTTGCCAGAGCCGTCAACGCCCTCCAGCGAGATGAACGTGCCCGTCACGGCTGGGCCACCACGATGGCCGAGGCGATCACGAGCCCCACGGTGCCGACCATGAGCACCCACCCGAGTACCCGCGCACGAGCGGATCGCCCGCGGCCGGTGTCGGACGCGGGCATGTCGGTGGCGAGGCGCGCCAGCACGTCCGGCATCGGGCCGCTGGGCGGGTCGCCGGTCATCCGCACTTGCGCCGGGTTCGGGCGTCGTGGATGCTCCCCCGCGACCGCGAGGGAAGGACGCGCATGACGACAGGGCGACATGGGGTCCACATGGGATCCGAGGCTAGCAGTGGGTAGCGGGGCACCGGCGATCGTCACCGGCGGGGCCGGATTCATCGGATCCACCCTCGCCGACGCCCTCGTGGCGGACGGCCGCGAGGTGCACGTGATCGACGACCTCTCGACCGGCCACCTGCGCAACGTGCCGTCGGAGGCCTTCCTGCACGAGGTGGACATCCGCGACGGCGCCGCGATGGCGGACATCGCCGAGCGCTCGGGGGCACCGGTGATCTTCCACCTGGCAGCGCAGGCCGACGTGCGCAAGGCGATCGCCGACCCGGCATTCGATGCCGACGTCAACATCGGCGGCACCCTGGCGATCCTCGAGGCCTCCCGGGTGAACAACGCCCGCGTGGTGTTCGCGGCCACGGGCGGGGGCTCGTACGGCGAGTACCCGGGCCTGGCCATTCCCACCCCCGAGACCGCGGAGCCCCGGCCGATGTCGCACTACGGGCAGAGCAAGCTCGCGGGCGAGGGGTATTGCGGCCTGTACGGGCGCCTCTATGGCATTGCAACCACCCGATTGAGGCTGGGCAACGTGTACGGACCCCGCCAGGACCCGCACGGCGAGGCCGGCGTGGTGGCCATCTTCTCGGGCCGCATCATCGACGGCGAGCCGGTGACGGTGTTCGGGGATGGCCTGCAGACGCGCGACTACGTGTACGTGGACGATGTGGTGGAGGCCTTCATGCGCGCCGAGTCCGGACCCGATGACCTGACCGCCAACATCG
>CAIYRJ010000261.1 GCA_903928615.1 uncultured Actinomycetes bacterium
TCGCTGCCGGTCTTCCCGGTGGAGGTGCGCGATGGCCGCGTGTTCATCGACCCCGTTCCCAACATCCCGCATCCGTTCGACACCCCGTCATGACGAAGGAGAATCGCTTCCGTGGCTGACCCCATCCTGAAGATCGAGGGCCTCGAGGTGGCCGTCGAGGACAAGCCGATCCTCAAGGGCGTGAACCTCGAGATCCCGCAGGGCGAGGTGCACGCGCTCATGGGCCCGAATGGGTCCGGCAAGAGCACGCTGGCCTACGCGCTGGCGGGCCACCCGCGGTACGAGATCACCGGCGGGTCGGTGTTCTTCGACGGCAAGGACCTCGCCGAGATGGAGGCCGACGAGCGCGCCCAGGCGGGCCTGTTCCTGGCCATGCAGTACCCGGTCGAGGTGCCCGGCGTGTCGGTGATGAACTTCCTGCGCAGCGCGGTGAACGCCACGCGCGGCGAGGAGATCCCCGTGCGCGAGTTCGCCAAGCTCTTCAAGGAGAAGAGCGAGCTGCTGCAGTTCGACCCGTCGTTCGCCGACAGGTACCTGAACGAGGGCTTCTCGGGCGGCGAGAAGAAGCGCCACGAGATCCTGCAGATGGCCCTGCTCGAGCCGAAGTTCGCGGTTCTCGACGAGACCGACTCCGGCCTCGACGTGGACGCCCTGCGCACGGTGTCGGAGGGCGTCAACGCCCAGCGCGGCCCGGACCTCGGCGTGCTCATCATCACCCACTACACGCGCATCCTGAACTACATCACGCCCGACGTGGTGCACGTGATGTTCGACGGCCGCATCGCCAAGACCGGAGGCCCTGAGCTGGCCGAGCAGCTGGAGCAGGAGGGCTACGTGGGCTTCGGGTCGGCCGAGCCGGCCGCGGCGCCCCGCTAGGAGCCGCATGGGGAACTCCGCACAGCGCACGATCGACGCGCGGGCGCTCCGCGCGGAGTTCCCCATCCTGGCCTCCCCCCGCCACGGCGGCGGTGAGGTGCACTACCTCGACTCGGCCGCGACGTCGCAGAAGCCCCAGCGGGTGCTCGATGCGATGGACGCCTACTACCGCGAGACCAACGCCAACGTGCACCGCGGCGTGTACGAGATGGCGGCGGAGGCCACCGAGCGCTTCGAAGCCGGGCGCGACGCCGTGGCGCGGCTCGTGAACCACCCCCGCGAGGCCACGGTGTTCACGAAGAACGCCACCGAGGCCATTAACCTGGTGGCGTGGGCGTGGGGCATCCGCGAGCTCGGCGAGGGCGACGAGGTGCTCGTGACGCTCATGGAGCACCACTCCAACACGGTGCCGTGGCAGATCGTGGCCGGCATCACGGGTGCAACCGTGCGCTTCTGCCCCGTCACCCCGGGTGGCGAGCTCGACATGGACGCCATGCGGGAGATGATCGGGCCGCGCACCCGCATGGTGGCCGTGGTGCACGTGTCCAACACGCTGGGCACGATCAACCCGGTGGAGGAGATCGTTGCGATGGCCCACGAGGCCGGCGCCCTCACGATGGTGGACGCCACGCAGAGCGTTCCCCACATGCCCGTGGATGCCGCGGCAATCGGCAGCGACTTCCTCGCCTTCACCGGCCACAAGATGTGCGGGCCCACCGGAATCGGGGTGCTGGCCGCCGCGCCCGGGCGGCTCGAGGCCATGGAGCCCTTCCTGGGCGGCGGGGAGATGATCTCCGACGTCACCACCGAGGGCTCGTCGTGGAACGACATCCCGTGGAAGTTCGAGGCCGGCACCCCGCCCATCGCCGAGGCCGTGGGGCTGGGCGAGGCCGTGGCATTCCTCGAGGAGGTGGGCCTCGAGAACATCCGCGCCCACGAGAAGGAGGTCGCGCGGCAGATGCTCGACGCCCTCGACGAGGTGCCGGGCCTCACCCTCTACGGCCCGCGCGACGTGGAGCGGCGCGGGGCATCCATGAGCTTCAGCCTCGACGGCGTGCACCCGCACGACATCGGGCAGTTCCTCGACAGCAAGGGCGTGTGCGTGCGCGCCGGGCACCACTGCACGAAGCCCCTCATGCGCCACATGGGGGTGCAGAGCACCGCGCGCGCCAGCGCCTACCTCTACACCACGGACGACGACATCCTGGCCCTGCGCGACGCGCTGATCGAGTGCCGGGAGTGGTTCGGG
Organism: uncultured Actinomycetes bacterium; assembly: GCA_903928615.1. Lineage (GTDB taxonomy): Bacteria > Actinomycetota > Thermoleophilia > Miltoncostaeales > Miltoncostaeaceae > SYFI01. The sequence continues at coordinate 2,126 of CAIYRJ010000261.1, forward strand.
GCGGCCTGATGGGCGGACTCGACGACCTCTACCAGCAGCTGATCCTCGATCACTACCGCAACCGGCGCGGCAGGGGACGCATCGAGGGGGCGTCGGCGTCGGTGCACGAGCACAACCCCGTGTGCGGGGACGAGTGCTACCTGGACATCCTCGTGGTGGACGGCCGCATCGCCGAGATCCGCGCCGATGGCGACGGCTGCTCCATCTCGCAGGCCGCGGCGTCGATGCTGACGGAGGTGGCCGAGGGCAAGGACCTCGACGAGGCGCTCGACCTGGTGGAGCACTTCCGCCTGATGATGCACGGCGAGGCCGAGCCCGACGAGGACCTGCTCGGGGACGCCATCGCGCTCGAGGGGGTGGCCAGGTACCCCGTGCGCGTGAAGTGCGCGCTGCTCTCCTGGCTGGCGCTGCGCGACTGCATCGCCGACTATCGTGAGACCGTCGCTACGGGAGGCTGACCATGGTGAACCAGGACGACATCCGCGAGGCGATGAAGCAGGTGGACGACCCCGAGCTGGGCATCAACGTGGTCGACCTCGGCCTGCTCTACGAGGTACGCCTCGATGAGTCCACGGGCAAGGTGGACCTCGACATGACCCTCACCTCGATGGGCTGCCCCCTCACCGACCAGATCATCGCCGACGTGCGCAAGTTCGTGGAGCCGCTGGACGGCGTCACGTCCGTGGACGTCAACTGGGTGTGGGACCCCCCGTGGGGCCCCGACAAGATGACCGACGACGGCAAGCTGATGATGAAGGTCATGGGATATGGCTGAGTCGGCCGCGCAGGCCCCGGACCGCCCGCTCACCCTCGAGGAGAAGAAAGCCGCTGCGCGCGAGCGCGCCCGTGCCGCCCGCGAGGCGCAGCAGCAGGGCGCCGGTGCCGGGCTCGAGGTCACCGATGCCGCGGCCGGCTACATCCGCGAGTGCGCCGACCGCGAGGGCATGGCCCACGGGGTGCGCCTGCGCATCCATGCGGGCGGCTGCTCGGGCCTGGAGTACTCCATCGATCTCGTGCCCGACGGCACCGTGGCTGACCCGTCGGAGCGGGTTATCGAGAGCAACGGCGTCACGGTGTTCCTCGACCTCAAGAGCGCCATCTACGTGAGCGGATCGATCATCGACTACACCACGTCGCTCATGCGACGCGGGTTCGTGATCAAGAACCCCAACGCCACGAGCACCTGCTCGTGCGGCGACTCGTTCGGAGTGTGAGATGAGCAGATTCCGCCAGGGGCTCGAGCTCGCCGGCATCAGCTGGCGCACGATCGTGTCCGACAAGTCGCTCGCCGTGTTCCCCGTGCTCGGGGCCATCTCGGCAGTGGCGCTCACCGCGGCCTTCGTGATCCCCGGGCTCTTCCTGGTGTCGGACGAGTCGATGGGCGCCGGTGGCTGGATCGGCATCGTGCTCTTCGTCATCGCCGCGTACCTCGCGGCCTTCGTGGGCATCTTCTTCTCCGTCGCCCTGGCCTCATGCGCCAACCGATCGCTGCAGGGCGAGGACACCACCGTGCGCGAGGGCATCGCCGCCGCGCGCCAGCGCATACCGCAGATCGCGGGCTGGGCGGCCGTCACCACCACGGTGAACCTCATCATCCGCGCAATCGAGGCACGGTTCCAGGGCGTGGGTGGGGCCATCGTCGCCGCGCTCGGAGGCCTTGCCTGGGCGCTCGTCA
>CAIYRJ010000262.1 GCA_903928615.1 uncultured Actinomycetes bacterium
GCCCCGCCCAGCTGCGCCACGGAGTCGTCGCCGTAGTCGGCCAGCACGCGCTGGAAGAACTCCCGCGCGCGGTCGGTTCCTACCTCGGGGAGAGGCGCGCCAACCCCCGTGACAGGCACCGTTCCGGTGCCAGTCACGCTCTCCGTGGCCACGAATTCGTCGAGCAGGATCCGCCGCACCGAGTTGGCGCTTCTCGAGTACCGGGCGAACAGGGCGCCCTTCACCGCCTCGGGCAGGCCGCGGAGCGCGAACACCGGGCCCTCCGGGTCGGTGACGTACGGCGCGACGCGCGCGCGCTCGTCCGCGCTCAGGTCGCCGCCCGCGCCCATCGGGCTATCCGAGCTCGTCCGGCTCGGTGGGCACCGCAAGCTCGCGCCTGCCGGCGAAGAGGTCGTTGAGGCGATCGCGCAGCTCGAGGTCGCCGTGGTAGCGGGCAACGAGCGCCCACTCGTCGCCGAGCAGCAGCGGAACGCCGCCCACCTCGCGGTCGTCATCCGGGATGTCCTCGTCCACGTCGAGCGGGATCTCCGTGATGTGGTGCCCCGTGGCGTCGACGAAGAAGTAGTCGTTCAGGCGGTCGCGGATGTCCGCGTCGGGGCAGGTGACCGCCATCTCGGCCCAGGCCGCGGCGAGCAGGGCCACGTCGCCGCGCCGCGTGCGCACCACGGCGCGCTCGTGGTCGTGGTCGCCGTGGGTATGCCACGACACCTCCTCGGTGAGCCCGCCGCCGAGCTGCTGCTCGAGCCGGTGGGACACGCCCTCGCGGATGAGCGAAGCGCGGAGGGCGAAGACCTCCTCGTCGGCGTCGTCGGGGAGCGTGACCCGGAACACCTCGTCACCCAGTGCGGTGCCGCCGTTACGGACGATGATCTCGGCCACCGTGCGCATGGGGTCCTCGGCCTTGCCCTGGGCGCGCTCGCCCGACGACTCGGCCTCCGCGTAGCGGAACAGGCGGCGGAACTCACCCGCCGACATGGGACCCACCTGCACCTCGATGCTCACCCGTCATCCTCCGGTTCCGCTGACGGCGGCATGGTGTCAGACCCCGCGGCGCGCTGCGCCCGCGCGCGCAGCGCCGCCAGCCGCGCCGCGAGCTCGCCCTCGGGGCCCACCCCGCCGGGCTCGTAGAGGCGCAGGTGCTCGAGCCCCTCGGGCATGCAGGAGTCGCCGGTCACGCGGCCCGGCGCCCCGTGCGGATTCACGTATCCCTCGCCATGGCCGAGGTTGCGCCGGTTGGTGGAGCTGGCATCGCGCAGTGCGATGGGCGGCACCCGCGCGCCCTCTCCCTGCACCTGCGCGATGGCCGCGTCGATGCCCCGGTAGGCGGCGTCGCTCTTCGGCGCCAGCGCGAGGTACGTGGCGGCCTGCGCCAGGTTGATGCGGGCCTCGGGCAGGCCCACGAACTCCAGCGCCCGGGCGGCAGCCACCGCCACCTCGAGGGCCCGCGGGTCGGCGTTGCCGATGTCCTCGCTGGCCGCCACGATCATGCGCCGGGCGATGAACTTCGGGTCCTCGCCGCCCTCGAGCATGACGGCCATCCAGTAGAGCGCGGCGTCCGGGTCGCTGCCGCGAAGCGACTTGATGAACGCCGAGATCACGTTGTAGTGCTGGTCGCCGTCCTTGTCGTACACCACGGCCCGCCCGCCCGCGGCGCGCTCCACCACCGCGGGGGTCACGGGCCCGTCGCCGGCCAGGCCAGCGGATGCCTCGAGCAGGTTGAGCGCGTAGCGGGCGTCGCCCCCGGCCATGCGCACGATCACCTCCCGGGCCTCGGGCTCCACCGTCACCGTGCCGGCCAGCCCGCGCTCGTCGGCCATCGCGCGCTCCACCAGCCCGAGGATGTCCTCGGGCGCCAGCGATTCGAGCTGCAGCACCCGCATGCGCGACACCAGCGCCGCGTTCACCTCGTAGTACGGGTTCTCGGTGGTGGCGCCGATCAGCACCACCAGGCCGTCCTCCACGGCGGGCAGCAGGGCGTCCTGCTGGCTCTTGGTGAAGCGGTGGATCTCGTCGATGAACAGCACCGTGCGCGTGCCGGCGGCCAGGCGGTCGCGCGCACGTTGCATGACGGCGCGCACGTCTGCCAGCCCCGCCGAAACCGCCGAGAGCTCCTCGAACTCGGCGCGCGTGCTGGTGGCCACCACCCGGGCGAGCGTGGTCTTCCCGGTGCCGGGAGGCCCGTAGAGGATGAGCGACGGCACGTCGTCCTCGGCGATCGCCCGGCGCAGGAAGCCCTCGGGTCCCAGGTGCTCGGCGTGACCCGCGACCTCGTCGAGTGATGCCGGTCGCATGCGCGCCGCCAGCGGGCGGGTGCCGCGGAGCGTCTGCTCCACGGCGTCGCCGAACAGGTCGGGCGCGTTGGTCAGGGCCTGCCTCCACCCGTGTCGCCCGGGCCGTCGGCGGCGTCATCCGGCGCGATGTCCTCGGGGTGCACCTCGTCGGGCAGGGGCGCGCCGGGGTTCGCGCGCATCCACGAGACCCGCAGGAAGAGCTCGCGGTCGGTGATGTCCGGGTCGAGGTCGAATCCCGTCATGCACAGCGGGCAGAGCGTGGCGTTCGCGAACTCGGGGATGCCGTCCTGGTCGGTGTTGCCGGTGGGGAACAGCACCAGGTCGCCCCAGCACTCGGGCGTGAGGCACCGCACCCGCGCATCGGGGTTCACGAACGTGCTCTTCGGGATGGTCTCTGACATGCCGTTCGCCCCTCCATGAGGGCATTCGCCCGGTATGGTCGATGGCCCGCCGGGGTTCCGAGGTTACGCCTCCGGCGGCCCTCGCGGGCTAATTGCTACTATTGCCCCGGGTTTTTCAGGGAAACGAGCAACGAGGCGAGTAACCGCATGTCCCCGAGCTACCAGGACCTCCTCGCGACGGCACGCGAGGTCATCCCCGAGGTGGAGCCCTCCGAGGTCGCCCCGAGGGTCGAGGCCGGCGACGGCCCGCTCATCATCGACGTCCGCGAGACCGCGGAGTGGGACCAGGGCCACCTGCCCGGCGCGGTGCACATCCCGCGCGGGTTCCTCGAGAGCCGCGTGGCGGGTGCCACCAGCGGCACCGACCAGGAGCTGCTCATCTCGTGCGCCAGCGGCCAGCGCTCCCTGCTCGCGGCCAAGACGCTCGCCGACATGGGCTACACGAACGTGACCAACCTGGCCGGCGGCTTCGCCCGCTGGAAGCAGAACAACTACCCCGTCGAGGTGCCGCGCATCCTCACCCCGGCCCAGCGCTCGCGCTACTCGCGCCACGTGCTGATCCCCGAGGTGGGGGAGGAGGGCCAGCTCAAGCTGCTCGACAGCAAGGCCCTGCTCATCGGCGCCGGCGGACTCGGCTCGCCCGCCGCCTACTACCTGGCCGCGGCCGGCGTGGGCACGATCGGCCTCGTGGATGACGACGAGGTGGACGAGAGCAACCTGCAGCGGCAGATCATCCACACCACCGA
>CAIYRJ010000263.1 GCA_903928615.1 uncultured Actinomycetes bacterium
GGCGGGAATGGCGGGAATGGCGGGAATGCCGGCAGTGGCGGCGGATTCGGCGGCCAGCAGGGCGTCAACCCGAACAGCCCCTGCGGTGGCGCCGTCGGCGGGGACTGTGACCAGGACGGCGTGCCGAACTCGATGGACGTCGACGACAACGGCAACCTCACCATCGACTTCACCGATGCGGTGTCGGTGGACACCACGGCCAAGCTGCTCACCTACAGCGACGTGCGCCCGAGCATCCAGGACACCCTCAACTACAACACCGGCGCCACGCGCGACTCCATCAACGCGTTCCTGGGCAGCCAGGACCTGAAGAGGCCCACGGGCCTCACGCTGGCGTTCTACTACGACGAGCGCACGCTCACCGGCGTGGAGCCGAGCCCGGCGCTCGACACCGTCTGGGTGCAGTGCGAGAGCTCGGCGCCGTGGTGCGCGCCCGGCACCTCGCAGGCGACCGTGGCGGGAATGAGCGAGTACCCGCAGATCCTGCCGTCGGTGCCACAGTTCGGATCGGTGAACTGGAGCACCTACACGGGATCGGTGTGCGGCGCGCGGAGCCAGCCCTGCCAACCGCAGCCGGCCAACTACCCGGCCCTCGGCTTCATGAAGTCGTCGCAGCAGGGCGGCCCGCAGCCCCAGAGCATCTGGACGGCGTTCGTCAAGCCAAACGCAACGGACACGCTCGGCCAGGTGAACTCCGACTCGGTGATCAACCTCAACTACCGCACCAGCCCGACGGCTGCGCCGAGCACCAAGCCGATCGGCATCAGCCCCTACATGGTGACCACCCCGGCCATCACGCAGGTGGTCGCCAACGGCACCACGCAGTCGCTGAGCTACCCCTACCCCGCGGACGGGCCGGGGACGAACGACGGGAACGGCTTCGACCTCGGCACGGCGGGAACCCTGGGCCTCACGCTCATCCCGCCGCAGCGCCTCGGCCTGCCGGGTGAGGCCGAGCAGTTCTACACCCTGGGTGGCCTCTTCTACGGGGTCACGCTCGACCGGCTGGTGGTTACCTCCAGCGGCAGCGGGGGGAACAGCGGCGGTGGCGGCCAGGAGCAGCGGCCAAACACCGAGGCCGGCTGCGCCATCACGCCCGTGAGCGGCGTGACCCAGCGTCCGGCATCCGGGGATCCGCAGGACCTCTGGCAGACCATCGCGCCCATGCAGGACACCACGCTCACCGATGGGCCCGCGACCACCACGCGCACGCTGGCGTTCACGGTGGACGTGAAGGGCTGCATCCAGAAGTACCTGCCGGGCTCGCCCACCTCGGGCGTGAGCGCCAGCCTGTCGCTGCTGACCACCGGCCAGCCGCTGCAGAACGGTGCCAACCGCTCCGGTGTCTCGTTCTCGGTGAAGCTGCCGTAGCGCGGGAACGTCCCTACCCGGCCCGGAGGGCGGCCTTCACGGCGCCCACCGCGGCCGGGGCGGGAGTCCCGCGCGCCACCACCCGCACGTGGCCGTCGCGCTCGGCCACGATCACCGCCACCTGGCCCGTGCCGCGCTGGCCCACCGACGCGAGCACGCCCTTCACCGGGGCGTAGGCGCACCACACGCGGGCGCGCGCAGCACCCGGGGTGCCGCTCGCCATGCCGCCCTCGATCCAGCCGCGCACGCGGCGCCACTTCCTGCCGAGCACGGGCACCTCGACCACCGGCGTGCCCTCCCCGAGGGCCGCCACCCACGCATCCACATCGCCCTGCTGGCGCCTGCGGAACGCCAGGATCACCACGCAGGGGTCGGCCGGCAGGTCGTCCGGCAGCAGGCGGTCCGATCCATCCAGGTCACGCGCCTCGAGGCGCGGCAGGCGCGCGGCGCTCACGGGATCAGGCCGCTACGCGGCGGCCAGATAGGGCGTCCACTCCTCCGGGCGCCGGGGCGTGGCGACGTCGATGAAGACATCCGGCCGGGGCGGCCGGGGCTTGCTGCGCGGATACATCTGCACCTCGTGGCAGAGGGCATCGCCCTTGCGCGCGTTGCAGGTGGAGCACGACGTGACCACGTTGAACCATGATGAGTCGCCGCCGCGGCTGCGGGGCACCACGTGGTCGACCGTGAGCTTGGCGCGGCTACCGCAGTACTGGCACTCGTAGCCATCGCGGGCGAAGAGCGCGCGGCGGCTCATGCGTCGCGCCTCGTAGCGGGGCACCTTCACGCGGTAGACCAGGCGGATCACGTGGGGGGACGGATAGTCGCGCGACACGCCACGGATCGCGCGCGGGCGGTGCTCGAGGATCTCCGCCTTCTCCTTGAGCAGCAGCACGAGGGCGCGCCTCACCGAGCACACGTTGATGGGCTCATACGACGCGTTGAGAACGAGTACGTGCTGCGGAACCACCCCCTTCGCGGCGCAATATAGCCGCGCGGGCGGTTACGTGGACGAGCGCTCGGCGGTGGGGTAACAGCCGAGCGACGTCACCTCGGCGATCCCGCCCTCCTCGATGGCGGTGAGCGCCGCCTGCAGCGGCAGGTCGCGGTGGCGGTTGCCCTCGGCGTCGATGAAGAACACGTAGTGCCCCAGCCCGGTGCGCGCGGGGCGGCTCTCGAGGCGGGTGAGGTTGATCGCCCTGAGGGCGAACTCCTGCAGGATCGACAGCAGGGCGCCGGGCCGATCCTTCACGATCGAGCAGATGATCGAGGTGGTCCACTCGCCCGGCTCCTGCGAGGCGGTCTCGTCGGTGCCCACCACGGCGAACCGCGTGCGGTTGTCGGGGGCGTCCATGATGTCCTCGGCGAGGATCACCCCGCCGTAGATCTCCGCCGATCGCCTGTTGCCCACGGCCACCGTGCCGTCATCGGCCTGCACCGCGTGCTGCACCGCCTCGGCGGTGGAGTGCGCGGGGTCCACCGGCACGCCGGGAAGGTTGGCCTTGAGCCAGAGCCCGCATTGCGCGCTGGCCTGCGGATGGCTGAGCACCCGCGACGCGGCCTCGATCGACTCACCCGGGGCGCCGATGAGCTGGTGGCGGATCGGGTGGATGACCTCCCCGCGGATCACCACGCGACCACGGTGCGCGATGAGCTCGTCGAGGGTCTGGCTCACCCCGCCCTCGATGGCGTTCTCGATGGGCACGAGCGCCTCGTTCACCTCGCCGGCATCGACCGCCGCGAAGCAAGCCGAGATGCTGGGGTAGTCCCGCGTGCGCTCCGCCTGGTGCGCGCCGAGCCAGTCAAGCAGGGCCTCTTCCGAGAAGGTGCCACGGGGACCCAGGTATCCGATGGACCCGCTCACAGGACCCCTGCCTAGAAGACGATCTTGACGGGGTACTCGGCCCGGTTGTTGTCGGTCTTCTCCTCGCCCGGCACGGGGACGACCTCCACCTTGAGGGTGGACGCCTCGCCGAACGTCGGGCTCTTGGGACCGGGCAGGGTCACCGACTGCTGCTCGCCCGACTGGATGGAGGTGATCTCCTTCTCGACCGTCTGGGCGTCCTTGGGCGATGCGTCGCTCGCGAACGTGGCGCGCACGATCACGTTGCTCTCGGCGAAGTCACCGGCGTTCTCCACCGTCACCTGCCACTCGAGCTTGTCGGATGCCTGGATCTCGGTGGAGGTGCCGGCCTGCAGGTCCACGCCCTCGGGCAGCGCCTGCACCGACGCGATGCCGGTGCCGTGAAGCCCGCCCGTGGTGCTTGTGCCCGTGGCGTCCGCCGTGCCGGTGCGCTGCAGGGCGGGGATGAGCTGGCCCGCGCCGGTGGGCGATGCCTGGTCGGCGCGCACGCCGGAGAGGAAGAACTGGCGGTCGGGCACCTGCACGCCCGTGATGTCCGCGTCGGCGAGGGCGCGCTTGGACGGGCCCACGAAGGAGTCCTGGTAGATCACGTCACTCGCGAGGAACCTCTGCATGGCGCTTGCGAGCGTGGCCGAGGCATAGGCGCGGTTCTGCGACTCCACGACCGACGGCAGGGCATCGGCCAGCGCCTTGAGGCCGGTCACGCGGTACTGCAGCGCGGTGATGAGGCTCTGGTTGGGCGCCGACAGCGAGTCGGGCGCCGACAGCGCCTCGGCCTGGCCCACGAGGCCCTCGGCCTGGTTCGCGATCTCGCGCACCTGCACCTGCAGCTCGGGCGCCTTGGCGCCGTTCTTGTTCTGCAGCACCTCCTGCAGGGCGTCCGACTCCTTGCCCGAGGCGGTGACGATGGTGGTCACGTCCCCCATGTACGAGCTGTACGAGCCCTCGAGCTGGCTGCGCTGGCACCCGCGCACCACGAGCACGAGCACCACGATGAGCACGATGGCGGCTCCCACGGCCAGCGCGATGCGGGCGCCCGTCGACTGCATGGCGCCGCCGCCACGCCCGGATCCCGATCCGGATCCGCGACCACGCGAGCCCGAACCACCACCCCGGCCCGATCCGCCCTTGCCGCGACCACGCCCCGAACCGCCCTTGCCGGACCCGCCGCGGCCGCGGCCCGAGGAGCCCCGCTCACGCGGGTTCGGGCCCTCCGCAGGGGGCAGGGGGCCGGAGACGCCAGTGGGCTGGTCGTCGTACCCGTAATCCGTGCCGGTGTCGTCTGGGTCCAAGGTGGGGTCTGCTCCGGATGGGCGAGGGGGGACTCGAACCCCCACGTTCTTTCGAACACTGGCACCTGAAGCCAGCGCGTCTACCAATTCCGCCACCCGCCCGGTGAGCGGCCTTAAGGCGCGGCAACACTAGCGCACCCGGGACGCCCGGCTTCCGCACGGGTGATGTCTACGATCGGCAGTCCGTTCGGCGCAGTCACAAGGATTCCTTCGCCGGCGGTGGAAGGCCCATAAGCCCAATGCCGATCACCGGACCACGCCACGCACCCACGCGCGCGCAGCCACAGGCGCGCGTGCTCGGCCGCTACGACCTCATGGAGGTCATCGGGCGGGGCGCCACATCGCGCGTGTACCGGGCCCTCGACCGCGCCACGGGGCGCGAGGTGGCGGTGAAGGAGATCCCCGTCGACCTGGGCCTCGAGCAGCGCGTGGCCGCCGAGATCCGCGCTGCGGCGCGCCTGGAGCACCCCGGCATGGTGCGCATGCTCGACTGGGGCGAGGATCATGAGTCGCTCTACCTGGTGAGCGAGCTCGTGGACGGCCCATCGCTCGAGCGGGTGTACGCCGACGCGCCCCCCGGCGACCGCGCGACTGCCGAGATGGTGGCCGACGTGCTCGAGGCGCTCGACCACGCGCACGAGCGCGGAGTGATCCACCGCGACATCAAGCCCGCGAACATCCTGGTGGACGACCGCGGGCACGCGATGGTGGCCGACCTCGGCGTGGCGCGGCTCTCGGGCGAGACCGGCATGACCCAGACCGGCGGGGTGGTGGGCACCATGGCCTACATGGCCCCCGAGCAGGCCACGGGCGAGCAGGTGACCGGAGCCGCCGACGTGTGGGCGGCCACGCTCGTGCTGTACGAGGGCCTGACGGGTCGCAACCCCCTGCTGGGCGCGAGCCCCGCTGATACCGCTCGGCGCGCCGCGCTGGGCGAGATCCCGCCCATCCGCAACCTCAGGCCCGACCTGCCCACGCGCCTCGCAAAGGCGATCGACGCCGGGCTGGCGCGCCACCCCGACGCGCGCCCCGACGCCCATCGCATGGCCCAGATCGTGCGCGAGGAGGCCCGCGCGCTGCCCGAGGGGCGCGGCCGCCGCGCGGTGGCCCTGCTCTCGGGACCGACGCCGATGATCCTCTCGGGCGTGGGCGCGGCGCTGCTCGGCGGTCTCATCGCCGAACGCGGGTTCTCGACGGGCGCCCTCGGCACCGCCGGCATCGCGCTCATCGCCGGGGCCATCGGCGCATGGCGCGCGCCGCTCGCCGCCGCGGGGCTCATCGTGCTCGCGGGCGCGGCAATGGCCGCAGCCGCACCCGCCCTCACCGGCATTGCCCTCGTGATCGCCATGCTGCTGCTGCTCACCGGCGCGCGCTACGGCCGCCTCGTGCTGCTTCCCGCGCTCGCACCCGTGCTCGCGGCCATCGGCATGCTGCCCGTGTACGCCCTGCTCGCCGGATCGGCCCGCACGACGGCAGCGCGGGTGTGGTCGGCGATCGCCGGCATGGTGTCGCTGCTGCTGTGGCAGGTGGCCGCGGGCGCGAACGCCTTCGTGTTCACCGGCTGGGAGATCAGCGGCGCCTGGGAATCGCTGCAGGGCGTGAAGTCGCCCCAGGCCGCGGGCGAGGCGCTGATCGCCCCGATCACCGAGCACCCGCAGGCCCTCATGGGCTGCCTCATCATGATCGTGGCCACGCTCACATGGCCGCTGGTCATCGGCGCGCGCGACGGGCGTCGCGTCGCCGCGGCCGTCATGTGGGCGGCCGGGCTGGTGATCGCGGCGGGCCTGGCGGGCGGCGGCGGCCTCGAAGCCGTCGGCGCCGTGCTGCCCTCGGCTATCCTCGCCATGGCATGGGCCGCCCGGCCATGGCGCGCATTCATGCGCGATGGCGCGGGGAGATCGGCCTCTCTCACCGGCACGGCGGGCTAGATGGCGCTACGGAACATCGAGCAGAAGATCGAGGGCATGGTCGAGAAGACATTCGGCCGCATGTTCCGCAGCACCCTGCAGCCGGTGGA
>CAIYRJ010000264.1 GCA_903928615.1 uncultured Actinomycetes bacterium
ACGTGGCTCGCCCGCGCCATCACCGGCTGGCCATCGAGCGCGTTCGCCCGCTACCGCGCGGCACTGGTACGTGGTGAGTACGGCGTCGATCCGGCAGCGCTCTCGGCCGCGTGGCTGGTGACCGATCTCGCGGAGGGCGCCCGTGCCGCGGAGATGGGCGAGGGCACCGAGCGCTACCGCGTAGACGGGGGCACGGTGCGACTGGTGTCGGCGCTCGAGAGCGTCATCGGATCGGGACGCATCACCCGGGGTGCGCAGGTGACGGCGATCATCTCCTCAGGCGGCGAGGTGAAGCTTGCGGTCAACGCCCCGGGCGGCCGGAGCGTCGAGATGGGTGACCTGGTGGTGGTCACACTGCCGCCGCGGGTGCTGGCCGACGTCGACATGCGCCGGTCGGGCGTGCCGCGCGACGTCCTGCGCGGCATCGAGAAAACCGGCATGGGCACCAACGCGAAGCTGATCATCCCCTTCGCCCGGGCCTCATGGGAGGGCGCGGGCTGGAGCGGCGATGGAACCAGCGACACCGCCATCGGCAGCACCTGGCAGGCCACCATGGGGCAGCGCGCCGACGGCGTGGCCCTCACCACGCTGGTGGGCGGCGCCCAGGGCGCGCGCATCGCAGGCCCCGACCACGGGCCCGCCACCGCGGCGTCGGTGGACGAACGCCTTGCCCTGGTCGATCGCATCGCGCCGGGCGCCAGCGATGCGGCACGCGATGGCGCCGTGGTGCACGCATGGGCCCGCGACCCCTTCGCCCGCGGGTCGTACTCGGCGGCGCGCCCGGGACAGGACGACTCCCGGCCCGAGCTCACACGTCCCTATGGCCTCGTGCACTTCGCCGGCGAGCACGCCGACCCCGACTACTCCGGCTACATGGAGGGCGCGGTGAGGTCGGGGCAGCGCGCCGCACGGCAGGTGCTCGCCCGGCTCTAGCCGACCTGCCCCGGAGGCGGGGGCTGCTTCACGCGGCCCCAGAGCGGGGCCAGGCGCGCGAGGTCGTGCGTGGGCGGCACGTCGTCGCGCAGCGGGGGGTGGCCGTCGACCATGCGGGCGAGGGCGCGACCGGTGCGGGCCTCCCACGGCGCGGCGTCGCGCGCGAGGGCGCGCCCCGTGGCCTCGGGCGGCAGCGGGCGGTCGCTCGCGAGCAGCAGCAGGTTTCCCGAGGTGCGGTGCTCGAGCACCGCGGGCTCTGCCAGCAGGGCCACCGAGGCGTACTCCTCCCCCATCCCCGCGGCCACGGCGCGGGCCAGGCCCAGCGATTCGACGTCGATGAGGTTCATCGCGTGCAGCCCCCCCGGGCGCAGCACCCGGTGCACGTCGGCCATGAACTCCCTCGTCGAGAGCGCGTGCGGCGCCACGAGCCCGATGAAGGCGTCCACCACCACCAGATCGAGCGCGTGGTCGGGCAGGTCGGCGAGCGCCGCACGCCCGTCGCCCACCCGCACCTCGAGCCGAGGTACCTCATCGAGCATCAGGTGGTCACGCGATGCCTGTACCACGCCGGCGTCGCGCTCCACCACGGTCACGCGGGCGCGGCGACGCGTGGCCACCAGGTAGCGGGCCAGCGTGCATGGCCCCCCGCCCACCTGCAGGGCGTCGAGGGCATCACGCGCCGGGAACATGGCGTCGATCACACCCACCAGGTGACGCAGGTACTCGAACCGGATGCGCGTGGGGTCGATGAGGTCCACGTGGCTGGCCTCCA
>CAIYRJ010000265.1 GCA_903928615.1 uncultured Actinomycetes bacterium
CGGCGAGCAGAAGGCGCGGGCGATCATCGCCACGGGGGCGCCGGTGGTGGCCGTGGCCAACCCGGGCTGCGCGATCCAGATCGCCAACCACCTGCGCGCACTCGGCTCGGACGTCGAGGTGCGCCACCCCCTCGAGATCGTCGACTGACCGGCCCCGGCCGGTACGGTGCCCGTGATGCTGCGCCGCGTGCTCGCACCTGCCGCCGACTGGATCGCACGTCGATCCGGCGTGACCGCCCGTGACGAGCGCCGCCTCGTGCGCGCCGCGTATGCGGCGATCCTCAACCGCGACCCCACCGACGACGAGGTGGCCCACTGGGCCGGGCGGCTCAGCGAGGGCATGCCCTGGGCGCGGTTCCTCACACTGCTGCGCAACTCGCCCGAGGCCGCAGAGGCGGGGGCGGTCGCCCTCGCGCGGCTGGGTGGCACGGTGGAGATCGCGCTCCTCGCCGATGACCCCATCCCGGGTGCGCCCCTGCGGTTCCGGGCCTCGGCCGCCGACACCGTGCTGCTGCCGTCGCTCCTCGACACGGCAGGCGTATGGGAGCCGCACATGACGCGGGCGGTGCGTGCGCTCTGCGGCCCCGGCGACCGCGCCGTGGATGCCGGGGCGAACTCGGGCTACTTCACGGTGCTGATGGGCGCGCTCACCGGAGACGCCGGCCGCGTGGTGGCGCTCGAGCCCGCGGATGAGCCGCGGCACTGGTGCGAGGAGAACACCGCGCTGAACAGGCAGGGCGCCACCACCGTGCTGCCGCTCGCCCTCTGGAGCGAGCCGACCACCCTGCAGGTGCGCGCCGTGCCGTGGGCCACCACGGCGGCGCACGTGGTGACCGATCCGAGCCTGCCGCTGGGCGAGGGCGAGGTGGCCGTGGACGTGCCCTGCACCAGCCTTGATGCCCTGCAGGACGATGGCGCATTCGACGGGGGCCGCCTCGCGCTGGTGAAGCTCGTGGTGCAGGGCAGCGAGCCGCAGGCGCTGCGCGGCATGCGCGAGGTGGCGGCGCGCCACCGTCCCGCGATCATCTGCCACGTGAACGCCGTGTGCCTCGATGCCCTCGACCAGGGGCCCGCCGACATCGCGCGCGAACTGGACGCCCTGGGCTACCGCATGCTCATGCTGCCCAAGGACCACCAGCGCGCGTGGGCCGCCTCGCTTCCGGCCGCCCCCGAGCACCCCGCGCTCGGCCTGCGGGAGGTGACCGACCTGCCGGGGCTCATCGCAGCCTCACCGGCAGCCGACGATCCCGTCGACCTCGTGGCGCTCCCCCGCTGAGCCCCGCGCGCGTGCCCGCGGAACCCCGGGCGCGTTGGGGTCGGGGCGCATGGGCGATGATCCGCGCATGACGACCCGTGGACTCGCCCTCATCGCCGCCGCCTCGCTGGCCCCCGCCGCAGGCGCGATGGCCACCCCCCTTCCCGACCACCTCATCCGGCCCGGCGTGGGCGCGGGAGGGGTGCGCCTCGGGATGAGCGAGGGGCAGGTGCTCAAGGTGCTCGGCCAGCCGGCCAAGCGCGTGCCGCGCCAGACCGAGCTCGGCGCCTTCATCGACCTCGCCTGGCCCGGCATCACCGTGAGCCGCTGGGACGGCGCCGGTGGTCGCGTGGTGAACATCGCCATCACCGACCGCGGCATCCGCATGCGCAACGGGGTGGGCGTGGGCTCCACGCGCACGGCCGTGACCAAGGCCCTCCCGGGCGCGGACTGCGACGAGTCGCCGCGCCTCTGCAGGGTCGGCGAGGCGGTGCCCGGCAACACGGTCACCACCATCCGCTTCGGTCGCACGAACCGCGTGACCGAGGTGAGCGTGGGGCGCGTCATCGACTAGCGGCATCCGCCGCGCCCCCGGTGCGTGACGCGCTAGCGTGCCGCGCCATGAGCGATCAGGAACCAGGCTTCGGCCCACGCGGCGACTTCACCACCTCGTGCGAGGTGGACGCCGACCGCGACCGGGTGTTCGCGGCCTACACCGACCCGACGGCGATCACCCACTTCTGGGCACCCGAGGGCGTGGAGATCCCGCCCGATTCGGTGGAGCTCGACCCGGTGCCCGGCGGCGCCTTCAACATGGTGATGAAGGTCGGTGACGACGAGTACCCCATGACCGGTTCGTTCGCCGAGGTGGTGGCGCCCGAGTACGTGTCGTTCCACGAGCCGGGGCTCGACATCCGGTGCGTCATCTCGTTCGATGACCTCGGCGACGGCCGCACGCGGGTGACCGTGCTGCAGACCAACGTGCCCGAGGAGTTCCGCGGCGAGAACGCCGAGCTGGGATTCCAGAGCAGCTTCCGCCGCCTGGCCGCCTACCTGGCGGGCGAGCCCGCCTGAGCGTCGAGCGCCCGGATCGCCCGGGCGATCTCGGCACGGTAGAACGCCGCGAGGGCCTCCGCGCCTGATGGCGTGAGGTGGTCGCGATCGGCCACGAACCACCCGCGGCCCGCGCTGTGCGACGCCCAGTCGGCCACCTGCAGCCAGTCGTAGCGCCCGGCCGCCGTGCGCACGGCGGCGTTGACCCCGGGGGCGAATGGCGCGATGGCCTGCAGGTTGAGCCACACCACGCGCCGCACCCCGCGCGCCTTGAGGGCGGTCATCACGCGCGCGATGTCGTACGTGGCGCCCGCATCGTTGTACCCCACGTGGAGGAGCACGATATCCCCGGGTGAGGGCAGCGAGCGGATCACCGAGAGAGCGCTCGGCGGGTTGGGCGGGCAG
>CAIYRJ010000266.1 GCA_903928615.1 uncultured Actinomycetes bacterium
AATGCCCTCGTAGGGGCGGGTGCTCACCACCTGCGTGCGGCTGAGCGCGAGGCGGGTGGGCAGGCCCGCCACGTGCTTCACCCGGCGCACCAGCGAGAGGTCATCGATCAGCGCGCCGCGTATCGACTGCAGCCCACCGGCCTCCGACAGCGCCTCGGCGGTCACCAGCACGCAGCCGCCCGCGGCCGAGGCCGTGCGGCTGCCGGCCCGATTGGCCCAGCGCAGGGGGTAGAGCAGGAAGAAGAACAGCACGAAGGGCGGGATGAGCAGTCGCTCGGCGAACGACTCGCACCGAAGCCGGGCCATGCGGCTGTCGAGGGCCACGCCGCGCTCCTGCGCATCGCCCACCAGGCGCCGCACCGAATCGGGCGCGTGGCGGATGTCGGCATCGGTGAGCAGCAGCCACTCGGGGTTCCAGAGCGCATCGTGGCGGCGCACGCCCTGGTCCATGCCCCACACCTTGCCGGCCCAGCCGTCGGGCAGGGGCTCCCCGGTGATCACCTCGATGGGCATCGCCGACACCCGCGCCATCTCGCGTGCAACCGCGCCGGTGGCGTCGGACGAGCGCTCGTCCACCACCACGATGCGCATCTCGCCGGGGTAGTCCTGACGGGCGAGGGCGCCAAGGGTGGGCCCGATCGACTCGGCCTCGTTGCGGGCGGGAATCACCACGCCCACCGCCGGCCAGGCCGGGCGGTCGGGTGGCGGTGGGTCATCATCGTCCACCGGGCGCAGGTCCCACGGCCGGGCGGGGTGCAGCAGCACCCCCGCCCAGCACGCCAGGGCCAGCGCCCCGATGACCACCGCCCAGATCAGTGGCGGAAGTGCCGGTGCCCGGTGGTGACCATCGCGGCTCCCAGGGCGTCCACGGCCTCGATCACCTCGTCGTCGCGGATCGACCCGCCCGGGTGGGCGATTGCCGCGGCCCCGCCCTCGATGGCCTGCACCGGGGCGTCGGGGAACGGGAAGAAGGCGTCGCTCGCCATGGAGCTGCCCTGGATGGGCAGGTCGTAGTCGGCGGCCTTCTGCGTGGCGATGCGCACGCTGTCGACCCGGCTCATCTGGCCGGCGCCGATGCCCACGGTGGCGCCGTCCTTCGCGAACACGATCGCGTTGCTCTTCACGTGCTTGGCCACCTTCCACGCGAACACCAGGTCGGTCCACTCCTGATCGGTGGGCGCGCGCTTGGTGACCACGCTCATGGTGTCGCGGCCCTCGGGCACGTCGTCGGGGTCCTGCACCAGCACGCCGCCCAGCACCCGGCGGTACACCGGCTCGCCGGCATTGCCCGGCCGCACCAGCTCTCCGCCGGTGTCGAGCAGGCGCACGTTGGGCTTGCGGGTGAGCACCTCGAAGGCGTCCTCGTCGTAGCCCGGCGCCCAGAGCACCTCCACGAACATCTCGGCCAGGTGCTCGGCCAGCGCCAGGTCGACCGTGCGGTTCACCGCGTACACCCCGCCGAACGCCGACACCGGGTCGCATGCCTTGGCGCGCAGGTAGGCGCTGGCCAGGTCGTCGCCGAGCGCCACGCCGCAGGGGTTGTTGTGCTTGATGATCACCACGGCCGGGTCGGCGAACTCCGCGGCCAGGCCGCGGGCGGCGTCGACGTCGAGCAGGTTGTTGTAGGAAAGCGGCTTGCCGTGGCGCACCTCCACCCCGCCCAGAAGGTGCTGGGGAGCGCCGATCTGGCGGTAGTAGGCGCCCCGCTGATGCGGGTTCTCGCCGTAGCTGCACTCGAGCTCCTTGCGGAAGCCCACCGTGAAGCGGTCGGGGAAGTCCACGTCGGGGTCGCCCTCGCCCGCCATCCAGGCGGCGATCGCGGTGTCGTAGGCGGCCGTCTTGCGGAATGCCGCTGCGGCCAGCGCGCGCCGGGTGGCGTCGCCCACCCAGCCGCCGCCCTTCACCTCGGCCAGCACGGCCTCGTACTGCGAGGGGTCGGTCACGATCGCCACGCGGTCGTGGTTCTTGGCCGACGCCCGCACCATGGCGGGCCCCCCGATGTCGATCTCCTCCACCACCTCGGCGCGGCCCAGGCCGTCCTTCGCCGCGGCCTCCTCGAAGGGGTACAGGTTCACCACCACCATGTCGATGGCCTCGATGCCGTTGGCGGCCATGTCCTCGGCGTCGCCGGAGTGGTCCTTGCGGGCGAGGATGCCCCCGTGCACCTTGGGGTGCAGCGTCTTCACGCGCCCGCCCATGATCTCCGGGTGGCCGGTCACCTCGCTCACGTCGGTCACCTCGAGCCCCGCGTCGCGCAGCGCCTTCGCGGTGCCGCCGGTGCTGATGAGCTGCACCCCCTCGGCGGCCAGCCCCTGGGCCAGCTCCACCAAGCCCGTCTTGTCGGATACCGACAGCAGCGCGCGTCGCGTTGCCACCTCAGGAACCTCCCTCGTCGACGATCATCCTCCGCAACCGCGCGGGGTCGCGGGTGACCTTCCCCTGTGCGTACAGCGTGACCGCCCGCACCAGCAGGCGATGCTCCACCCCGTGCATGCGATCCTCGAGTACCTCGAGCGTGTCCCCCGGAAGGATCGGCACCGGCTCCTGCAGGATCGGCGGCCCGCCATCCACGGCCTCCTCGGCGATGTGCACGGTCACTCCAGTTACCTTCGCGCCCCAGTCGAGCGCCTGGGCGATGGAGTCCATGCCCGGGAACGCCGGTAGCAGCGAGGGGTGCAGGTTGATCACCCT
>CAIYRJ010000267.1 GCA_903928615.1 uncultured Actinomycetes bacterium
GTACTGCAGTACGGCCCATCCTCGGCGTTCCCGCGCGCGCGGGTGCTGCCCGCCGGTCCCCCGGGACGCGACAGCGCGCTGATCACCTGCGCGTACGTGCAAGGATCCGATCCAGGCGGGTCGATCGAGCGCCTGGTGCTCGAGGCCCTCGCCGACATCAAGGGCCGGGGCATGCAGGCGATCGAGGCCTTCGCCATGCGCTACCCCGACGAGGTGGACCCCGAGGAGCGCGCGGCGCTCGGCCACACCCTCTTCGACCTCGAGATGCTCGAGCGCCTCGGCTTCCGCGCCGTGCGCAGCCGGGGGCAGGTGAGCCTCATGCGCCTGGAGCTCGGTGGGCTGGTGCCCGGACTGGCAGAGCGGGCCCGGGCCGCCATCGGCGACCTGCGCCCTGCGCACGGCGGCGCGCCCCTGCCGGCGTGATCACCCGCGCGGCCGCCATCGTCGCGGCGCTGGTGGCCGCGCTCGTGCTGGTGGCCCCGGCGCTGGGCGATCCGGCATCCGAGGCCCTGCAGCAGGGGTCCGCCTACGTGAGCCCGGCCGTGGGCGGCGCGGGCACGGCCGATGCGCAGGCCCGGTTGCAGGCGGTGGCCGACGACCTCGAGCGCGCGGGGCGCCCCGTACGCATCGCAGTGGTGACGGGGCCGACGGGTGCGGCGTCGATGCGCGACTACGCAGCTGCGCTGCGAAAGCGACTGGGGTTCAGCGGCCTCGTGGTGGCGGTGGCACCGGATCGGCCCACGGGCGTCGCCGGCCCCCGCAGCCAGGCCGCGATGACGCGTGACCTTCGCGCCGCGAAGGTGGGGTCCATCACCGACCCCATCCAGCGGGCTGACGCCGCCGCCCGGGCTGCTGCGGGGCCACCCCTCGCCCCGTCATCCAGCGACTCCACCCGTGCCCTGCTCGGCCTGCTCGGCATCGCACTGATCGGCGGGGTGTGGGCGGCAGCGTTCGGGATACGCCGCAGCCGCCGCGTGCGCCGCGAGGAGATGGTCGACCGCACGGCGATGGCCCGCGTGCGCCTCGACGCCATCGGGGTGCGCCTCGATGTGCTCGCCGTGCTGCCCGAGCACCACGCGCGCGCCGACGACCGCCTGGACGCCGCCACGCGCGTGGCCCGCCGCGCCCAGGCCGAGCTCGACCAGGCCACGAGCCCCGATGAGGTGCCCGCCGCCGAGGCCCTGGTGGCCGAGGCCTTCGCGCTGCTGCGCGACGCCGAGCGCGAGGCGGGCATCCCCTCCCCCGACGACTACTTCGAGGGCCTCTGCCGCTGCGACCCGGCCCACGGCCCGTCGAGCACCGAGGCCCCCATGCGCCCCGACGGCATCACCCGCCCGTCATGCCGCGCGTGCTGCGACAAGGCAGACGAGGGGCATCCCCCGATGCGCCGCATGGTGCCGGGCCCCGATGGGCCGGTGCCGTTCGACGACTAGGAGGGCCCTGCACAGGCCGGCGGCCTCGCTGCCGCACCCCGCGTCCTCGCTCACGTCGCGTTCAAACCGCCGCTCGCCGGCAACGTCGCTCCGTGCCGCAATGCCCCTGCGCGGCTTGTACCCAGGCAGCGATTCGTCGCCGGTCCGTCCTCGCCGGCACCTTCCTCGCGCGCTGACGATGTCTAGACTGACGGCGAGCCATTTACCCCACCGGAGGAACCCCGATGCCCCGACCCACCCCTCGCGTGCGCCGACGCGCTGCAGTCGTCGCTGCCGCAACCCTCGCAGTTGCGGTCCCCGGGATTGCCCAGGGTGCCCAGTACGCATACTTCTCTGTCCCCACACAGGCCTACGCGTTCGGTGATCCGCCGCGCGGCGCCGACATGGCACGCGTTGACATCACGACCGGCAACCTCGACTACCCGTGGATCACAAACGCGAACTTCAGCAACGGCTCGGGTGGCAACGACTTCATGGTGGCCAACTACGACCGGACCTCGTCGAAGATCGCCGTGAAGGGCCAGTACATCTACTGGACCAACGCGACCGACATGAAGATCGGCCGCATGACCACCTCGGGCACCAACATCAACCCGAACTGGGTCAGCCTCACCACCACCCCCTACGGCCTCGACGTGTCCGGGAACTATCTGTACTTCTCCCGTGACAACGGCACCGCGGGCGGCATCGGCCGCGTGGGGCTGGACGGAACCGGACTCAATGAGTCCTACGTGACCACGGGCGTGGGACGCAAGCCCACCGCCCTGCGCATCGCCGGCACCCGGATGATCTGGCTGCAGGAGGGCAACCAGAACTACATCTCGGACCTCTACTCGTGCGTCGTCACGTCCTGCACCCCCGCGCTCGTGCGCGACGGCGATAGCCCGATGTTCACGCTGCGCGTGGGAATGGCGTTCGATGGCACGAACGCCTTCGGGATGGACAACATGAACAGCGTCGTCGCGCGGGTGGGCGTGCCCGGCGGAACGACCAGCGCTTCGTGGTGGGCCCCGGCCACCTATTCCA
>CAIYRJ010000268.1 GCA_903928615.1 uncultured Actinomycetes bacterium
ACCTCGCCGACGTCCTCGCCGACGTCGTGCCGCGCATGCGCGACGGGGCGGTGCTGGCCTCGGTGGCGGCGGGGTGGCCCACGGAGCGCCTCGCGGATGCCGCGCCGGGGCACCCCGTGGTGCGCCTCATGCCGAACCTGGCCGTCGCCCATGGCGCGGGCGTGGTGGCCATGGCCTCGCGCGGGCTCGACGACTCCGGGGTGGCGCACGTGCAGCAGCTCCTGGAGCCACTGGGGGCGATCGTGGTGCTCGACGAGGCCCTTTTCCCCGTGGCCACCGCCATCGGCGGGAGCGGCCCGGGCTTCGTCGCCTACATCGCCGCGGCCATGGAGCGCGCAGCGGTGGACGAGGGGATGCCCCCGGCCGCTGCCCGGGCCATGGTGCAGGGCGTGCTCGCGGGCACCGCCGCGTTGCTCTCCGGGGGCGTTGACCCCGCTGAGCTGCAGGCGCGCGTCACCTCTCCCGGCGGCACCACCGCGGCGGGGGTTGCCGCGATGGACGAGCGCGCCGCCGCAGATGCCATCGCCGCAGCCGTGCGGGCGGCCGCCGCCCGCGCGGCCGAGCTGTAGGGCCCGCGGTGAGCCTGGCGATCGACTACGTGAACGCCGTGTTCACGGTGTTCCTCGTGGTGATGGTGATCCGCATCCTGCTGTCGTGGATCCCGGCCATGCCCACGGGCCGGGTCACGGGAGCGCTGTGGAGGTTCTTCCACGAGAGCACGGAGTGGTACCTGCGCCCCTTCCGGCGCATCATCCCGCCCCTGGGGATGTTCGACCTCTCGCCGATCGTCGCGCTGATCGTCCTCTATGTGGTGAACGCGGTGGTGGTGCGCGTGATGGAGGCCTTCTGAGCGGCGGTTCCGCCCCGGATTGGGTGACGCGCCGTGACGGCGGCGTGGTGGTGGCGGTCAAGGCCGTGCCCCGTTCACGGCGCACCGCGGCCGTGGGCGTGCAGGATGGTGCCGTGCGCATCCAGATCGCAGCGGCCCCGCACAAGGGGCAGTCCAACGCCGCCCTGTGCGCGTACCTCGCCGAGGCCGCCGGGGTGCGCGCATCGGCGGTGCGGCTGCGGCGTGGCTCATCGGGCGCGCGCAAGCTGATCGAGATCGACGGGGACGCCGCGGACATCGAGGCCCGACTGGCGCGACTGGCCGAGGAGATCGCATGAGCGGGCAGGGCCGCTCGCCGCGCGAGGCGCTGCCGGACGTCATCTCGCGTCGCCTCAAGCGCGAGGCCTGGCAGCGCTATCGCCTGATGGCGCTGATCGCCCTCGCGGTGGTGGTGCTCGACCAGCTCGTGAAGGTGATCGTGCGCGCCACGATCACCCAGGGCGAGGTCGTGGACGTGCTGCCCGGCATCGACTTCGTGCACACCATCAACACGGGCATCGCGTTCAGCCTGTTCTCGGGCAGCACGGGCGTGATCGCCATCCTCACGCTCATCGCGATCGGGGTCATCGCCATCGTGCTCGTCGCCTACGCGGGCCAGCACAAGCTCGTGCCCATCGGCGGCGGGCTGCTGCTCGGCGGCAGCATCGGCAACCTCATCGACCGCATCAGCCGAGAGGGCGTGACGGACTTCATCGCCATCGGGCCGTGGCCGCCGTTCAACATCGCGGACATCGCGGTGACCATCGGGGCGATCCTCCTCGTGCTGGCGATCATCTTCTCGGCCGGGAATGACTGACGAGCGCATGCTCCGCCTCGTAGTGGGGTCGGACGACGCGGGCCGGCGCCTCGACACGGTGCTCGCGGGTGGGGAGGGCATCGAGAGCCGTGCCGAGGCCCAGCGCATGATCGAGGCCGGGTCCGTGACGGTGAACGGGCAGGTCCGGCCGAAGCGCCACGCCCTTGCCGAGGGTGACGTGATCGAGGCGCTGCTGCCGCCCGACCCCGCCGCGCCGGCACTCCAGGCGGAGGACCTGGGCGTGCCCGTGGTGTACGGCGACGACCGCCTCCTGGTGGTGGACAAGCCGGCGGGGATGGTTACGCATCCCTCGCGCGGGCACTCCAGCGGCACGCTCGTGCACGGCCTGCTGGGGGCCGGCGCCGGGGGAGGGGACGACCCCGAGCGCCCCGGCATCGTCCACCGGCTCGACCGCGACACATCGGGGCTGCTGCTCGTGGCACGCGACGAGCGCACCCACCGGCGGCTCTCGCGGATGATGCGCGACCGCGAGATCGGCCGGCGCTACCTGGCGCTCGTGTACGGGGACTTCCCGCCCGCCCTCACCGTCGATCGGCCGATCGGGCGGGATCCCCGGCGCCGCACCCGCCAGGCGGTGCTGCCCCACGGGGGTCGCGAGGCCGTGACCCACTTCCGGCTGCTCGAGCAGATCGGCCCCGTGGCGCTCGTGGAGGCACGTCTCGAGACCGGCCGCACGCACCAGGTGCGGGTGCACCTCGAGAGCGCCGGGCACCCGGTGTTCGGCGATCCGGTGTACGGCCGCGGCCGCGCGGACCACGGGCTCGGGCGCCAGTTCCTCCATGCGTACCGGCTGGAGTTCGACCACCCCGAGACGGGGGAGCACCTGGCGTTCGAGAGCCCGCTCCCGCCGGACCTCGAGGCCGCGCTCGCCGCTGCGCGCGCCCGGGCGGCCGGGGACGGCTAATATGCCCGGTCGGCCGATAACGGCCGTCCATTCGCACCCAACCCCGGGCGCGTGAAGTCGAGGGGTGGTGACCGGATCAACCGGTTCCCCGAGACGGCGCACGGGTACTCGCAGAGAAACCGAACAAGGAGACGCCACGCGTGGCCGTCGTCACCATGAAGCAGCTCCTGGAGTCCGGAGTTCACTTCGGGCACCAGACCCGTCGCTGGAACCCCAAGATGAAGCGATTCATCTTCGGCGAGCGCAGCGGCATCTACATCATCGACCTCGAGCAGACGCTCGACCTGCTGGAGCGCGCCCACACGTTCTCGCGCAATGTCGCCGAGCGCGGCGGCACCGTGATGTTCGTGGGCACCAAGAAGCAGTGCCAGGACTCGGTGCGCGAGCAGGCGATCCGTGCCGGCATGCCCTACGTGTCGCACCGCTGGCTCGGTGGCCTGCTCACCAACTGGTCAACCATCAGCCAGCGCATCAGGCGCCTGCACGAGCTGCGGGCCCAGAAGGCGGGCGGCCAGCTCGAGCTTCTGCCCACCCGTGAACGGCTCGCGGCGATCGCCGAGCTCGTGAAGCTCGAGGCGAACCTCGGGGGCGTGGCCGAGATGCAGCGTCGCCCCGACGCCGTGGTGATCGTGGACCTCAAGAAGGAGGCCATCGGCGTGCGCGAGGCGAACCGCCTCGGCATCCCGGTGATCGGCCTCGTCGACACCAACTGCGACCCGGACGAGGCGAGCTACGTCATCCCGGGCAACGACGACGCCATCCGCTCGTGCTCGCTCGTGCTGTCGGTGATCGCCGACGGCATCCGCGAGGGCAAGGGCCTCGACCCGCAGGGCGGGTACGAGGAGGCCCGCGCCGCAGCCGCAGCCGCCCAGGCCGCTGGCGACCCCGACGTGGCCCGCGCGGCCCGCGACACCTCGCGGCCCGCCGCCGACGAGGTGGCCGCCGTCGAGCAGGCTGACGCCGCCGTGGCCATGGCCGCCGCCGAGGTGGTCCAGGAGGCCGAGGCCGACCTGGCCGCTGCCGTCGAGGTGGCCGCAGCCGCAGAGGTGGCGGCCGAGGTGGCCGTGGAGGCAGCTGCCGCGGGCGACGTGGAGACGGCCGTGGAGGCCGCCGCCGCGGAGGCCGTGCTGGAGGAGGCCGCATCCGAGCTCGCCGCCGACGCGGTGGCCGAGGAGATCGTGGCCGAGGCCATCATCAGCGAGGAGGAGCAGTCATGAGCACCGCGCAGATCCCCGCCGCCCTCGTGAAGGAGCTTCGCGAGAAGACCGGCGCCGGAATGATGGACTGCAAGAAGGCCCTGACCGAGTCCGGCGGCGACCTCGAGGAGGCCGCCACGCTGCTGCGCAAGCAGGGCCTGGCGGACGCCGCGAAGCGCTCTGGCCGTGAGGCCAACGAGGGCACGATCGCGAGCTACATCCACCAGGGTGGCCAGCTGGGCGTGATCGTGGAGGTCAACTGCGAGACGGACTTCGTGGCCCGCACCGATCGCTTCCAGCAGTTCGCGCGGGACGTCGCCCTGAACGTGGCCGCCATGAAGCCGACCTACGTGTCGGTGGATGACGTCCCCGAGGAGTACAAGGCCCGCGAGCGCGACGTGTACGCCGAGCAGGCGAAGGACAAGCCGGAGAACGCCCGCGAGAAGATCATCGAGGGCAAGCTCGCGAAGCACCTCGGCGAGATCTGCCTCCTCGAGCAGCCCTTCTTCCGGGACGCCACCGAGAAGAAGCAGCGCACCATGGAGGAACTGCGGGCGGAGACCTCGTCGGAGCTCGGCGAGAACATCACCATCCGGCGGTTCACGGTCTACCAGCTTGGGGAGTAGCGACCAGCCCGCAGATGCCGCCTGGTCCCGGGTGCTGCTGAAGCTCTCGGGCGAGGCGCTGATGGGCGAGCAGGGGTACGGCATCGACCCCGATCGCATCGCGGGGGTGGCCCGCATGGTGAAGGGGGCCACCGACCGCGATGTCGAGGTGGCGGTGGTGGTGGGCGCGGGGAACATCTTCCGCGGCGTCATCGGCGCCGCCAGTGGCATGGACCGCGCCACGGCCGACTACATGGGCATGATCGCCACGATGCTCAACGCCCTGGCGATCCAGGACGCGCTCGAGAAGATCGGGGTCACCACCCGCATCCAGTCGGCGATCGCCATGCAGGAGGTGGCGGAGCCCTACATCCGGCGCCGGGCGATACGCCACCTCGAGAAGAAGCGGGTGGTCATCTTCGCGGCCGGCACGGGCAACCCGTTCTTCACGACCGACACCACGGCTGCGCTGCGCGCGCTCGAGATCGGCGCGGAGTGCATCCTCATGGCGAAGAACAACGTGGACGGCGTGATGACGGCGGACCCGCGCGAGGACCCGTCCGCCGAGCTGATCAGCCGCATCACCCACATGGAGGTCATCGAGCGCGGCCTGCATGTGATGGACACCACCGCGCTCACGCTGTGCATGGACAATGACCTGCCGCTGCTGGTCTTCAACATGCAGGACGAGGGCAACATCGCCCGCCTGCTGAGCGGAGAGCACGTCGGCACGATCGTGAGCGGCCCGGACGGGCCCTGAGGGGGAGGCACCATGAAGGAGAGGCTCGACGACGCCAAGCGCCGTATGGAGGGTGCCGTGAAGAACCTCGGCGGCGAGTTCGCGGCCCTGCGCACCGGCCGCGCCAGCACCACGCTCCTCGATCGCATCCAGGTGGACGCCTACGGCTCCCCGACACCTCTGCCGCAGCTCGCGAAGGTGCACGCCCCGGAGGCCCGCCTCATCACGGTGCAGCCGTTCGACAAGACGCTCGTCCCCGACATCGAGCGCGCCATCCAGGAGTCGGACCTCGGCCTGACGCCCAGCAACGACGGCACGACCATCCGCCTGCCGCTGCCGCAACTCACCGAGGAGCGCCGCAAGGAGCTTGTGAAGGTGGCCCACCGCATGGCGGAGGAGGCCCGCGTGGCCGTGCGCAACGTGCGCCGCGACGTGCTGAACGAGTTCAAGCGGGCGGAGAAGGACGGCGAGGTGTCGAAGAATGACCTCTCGCGCGCGCAGGACGAGGTGCAGAAGCTCACCGATGCCGAGGTGAAGGCGGTCGACGAGATGCTCGCCCGCAAGGAGGCCGAGATCATGGAGGTGTGATGGCGCTCCTCTCGCGCCTGCGGGCCGCGCGCATCGCGCTCGGCACCCGCCCCTCCCGCCGGCCCGAGGCCCCGCGATCCGCGGTGCCCGAATCGGTGGCGATCATCATGGACGGCAACGGCCGGTGGGCCCGCCGCCGTCGCCTGCCCACGTCCGCGGGCCACAGGGCGGGGGCGAAGGCCCTCCGGCGCGTCGTGCGCGCGGCCGGTGACATGGGCGTGCGCGACCTCACGGTGTTCTCGTTCTCGACCGAGAACTGGAACCGGCCGCAGGACGAGGTGGACGACCTCATGGTGCTGTTCTCCGAGCTCATCGACCGCGAGGTCCCTGACCTCGACGCCGAGGGAGTCTCGATTCGCTTCATCGGCCGCCTCGACCAGCTCGACGACGCCCTGCTGGCGAAGATCGCCGAGGCCGAGGCCAGGACCGCGCGTCACGACCGCATGCGCCTGTTCATCGCGATGAACTACGGCGGGCGGGCCGAGATCG
>CAIYRJ010000269.1 GCA_903928615.1 uncultured Actinomycetes bacterium
GCTCTCGTAGGCCTCACCCTTCTGCGCGAAGGTCTCGGGCAGGGCCGTCGCGACGTCGCGGGCCACCGACGGCTTCTCGCAGATGATGAGTTTCTTGCTCACGGGGCGGGCACCATAGCACCGGCCTTCGTGGCGAAATCAAGCCGATGCGTCACGCCCGGCCCCCGGAACGGCGCCGCCGCCCGGTCGCCCGAAGGGCGCCCCGGGGCTATCCGAAGAAGGGCGTGGCCAGGTCGTAGAAGGCGGGGGGCACCGTCTTGAGCGTGCCCACCGCCTCGGCCAGCGGCACGTCGGCCACGGTGTCGCCGCGCAGCGCGGCCATGCGGCCGTAGAGGCCCTCCTGCACCATCTCGGCGGCGCGTGTCCCGAAGCGCGTGGCCAGCACCCGGTCGCGCGCCGACGGCGACCCGCCCCGCTGGATGTGGCCCAGCACGGTAACCCGGGTGTCGTATCCGGTCGCCTCGCGGATCACCACTCCCAGCCGGTCGCCCACGCCCTGCTGGGCCAGCCGCGCGTGGCCGAACTCGTCGAGCTCGCCCTGGCCGCCGGCGTCGCCCAGGTCGACCCCCTCGCTCACCACCACGATCGAGTAGTCGAGGTCGCGCGCGTGGCGCTGGTTGATGGCGGAGAGCAGGCCGTCGATGTCGGGCTTCTTCTCGGGGATCAGGATGTAGTCGGCACCGCCCGCGATGCCGGAGTAGAGGGCGATCCATCCGGCGTGGCGGCCCATGACCTCGACGACCATCACGCGGTCGTGGCTCTCGGCCGTGGTGTGCAGGCGGTCGATCGCCTCGGTGGCGATCTGCACGGCGGTGTCGAACCCGAAGGTGAAGTCCGTGCCCGAGAGGTCGTTGTCGATCGTCTTGGGCACGCCCACCACGGGCACGCCGTGCTCGGCATGCAGCCGGTTGGCCGCGCCCAGGGTGTCCTCGCCGCCGATGGCCACCAGGGCGTCGATGCCGAGCCGGGCGAAGCCGTCGAGGGCGGCCTGGGTGGCGTCGTCGTCGCGGAAGGGGTTGGTGCGCGAGCTCTTCAGGATCGTGCCGCCGCGGGCGAGGATGCCGCTCACGTCTCCGGGGGTCAGGGGCTCGGCATCGGCCTCGATGAGGCCCTTCCAGCCGCGCAGGATTCCCACGTGCTCGTGCCCGAACCTCCGCGCGCCCACCTTCACCACGGCGCGGATCACCGCGTTGAGCCCGGGGCAGTCGCCCCCACCGGTCAGGATCCCCACGCGCATGCAGTGACGGTACCGGCGCGCGCGGGGGACGGGCAACCCGCTGTTAGGGTCAGGCGGATTCGACGTCCGAGGAGACCATGACCCGAGCACGACCCGTTCCCCTCCGCACGTGGCCCGGGACCGCATGATGAGCGGGGAGCGCCGCGTGCGCGATCTTCCGGGCGCGCGGGTCGCGTACGACCTCGCAGGCGATGGCCCGCCCGTCGTGCTCATCCACGGATGGGCGTGCCGGCGCAGTGACTTCGCGGGGGTGGCCGATGACCTGGCGCGCGACCACCGGGTGATGGCCATCGACCTTCCGTGGCACGGGGAGTCCACGGCCGAGAGCCCGCGCTGGACCATGGATGACCTCGGCGCCCTGGTGGATGCCGTGGTGGCGGACGAGGGCATGCGCGGCGCGGCGATGGTGGGCCACTCCATGGGCGTGACCGTGGCCATCGAGGCCGTGCTGGCCGGTGCGGGCCAGCGCATCATCGGCCTCGACGGGCTCACCTTCATGCACATGTACCCGAAGCAGCCGGCCGACCGGCGCGAGGCCACGCTCGCGCCATATCGCGAGGACTTCCCGGCGGCCGTGCGCGGCCTGTGCGAGCGCGCCGCGGCCCCCGACACGGACCCCTCGCTCACGGCGCAGATCGCGGACCGCATGGCCGAGATGGATCCCGAGGCCGGCGTGCGCCTGCTGGGGGCGCTGCTCGACTGGGACATGGACGCCGCCCTCGGCCGGGCCGACGCCCTCGGCCTGCACATCACCGCGCTCGCGGCCGGCGCCATGCTCGCCCCCGAGGTGATGCAGGCCTACGGCCATCGCTTCGAGATCGTCCCGGTCGACCTCGGCGGCCACTTCTACCTGCTGGAGCGCCCGGCCGAGACCGCAGCGCTCATCCGCCGCGCCCTCACCCCGGTGTCAGGCACGTAACCATCAGGCGCCGGGCGCCGAACGGTTGCGTGCCTGACACCGGGGTTCTCCTCATCACGCGTCCGGGTCGCGCGCCGGGGTGATGTCCTCGAAGCGGTCGATCTTCCGGAGGCCCGGGAAGAACAGGCCCCAGAGGCCCGCCGCCCCGATGGACACCGCGCCGCCCACGGCGATGGCGGGCACGGTGCCGATGTACTGGGCCAGCACGCCGCTCTCGAAGGCACCGAGTTCGTTCGATGCGCCGACGAAGACGCGCTCCACGGCCACCACGCGACCGCGCAGCCGGGCCGGGGTGAGGAGTGGGGTGAGGGTGGACCTCACGTACACGCTCACCATGTCGCTGCCCGAGAGCAGCAGCAGCGCCACGAAGGTGAGCCAGTAGCTGGTGGAGATGCCCATGACGATGGTGAACACGCCGAACCCGGCAACGGCGGCCAGCAGCACGGGGCCGACGTGCCGTCGTATCGGGCGCCCCGCCAGCACCAGGCCCACGGCCACCGCGCCGATCCCCGGCGCCGCGCGCAGCACGCCATAGCCCACCGCGCCCACCCCCAGGATGTCGCTCGCGATGATCGGCAGCAGCGCCGTGGCGCCGCCGAAGAGCACGGCCACGAGGTCCAGGCTGATCGCGCCAAGCAGCGCGGGCGTGTGGCGAATCAGCCTCAGGCCAGCGGTGGCGTCGCGCATGGTCGGCGGGCCGGTCACCGATGCCCGGTGCTCGGTGCCCACCCGTCGGGTGACGGTGAGCACCAGCAACACGGCCGCCACGTCGAGCAGCGCCGCGAGCGCATAGGGCGGGACGTTGCCCCAGGCCTGCAGCAGGCCGCCCACGAAGGGGCCGAAGATCAGCGCGCCCTGCCACGTGGACGACGACAGGGCCATGGTGCGGGGGAGATCCGCTGCGCTCACCGCGGCGGCCAGCATGGGCGTGAACGCCGCGCTCGCGAACGACCGCCCCACGCCAAGCCCCGCGGCGAGGAAGTACAAGGGCATGGCGGATGTATTGCCCGACGCCGCGTCCGCCGCGAGCAGCACGGCCATGAGGATCACGACCCCCATGCCCGCCGCGGTCACGAGCCGGCGGTCGAGGCGGTCGGCCATCTGTCCCGCCGGCAGCGCGAACGCCAGCGCGGGGAGGAACTCCGCGAGGCCGATGAGCCCCAGCGTGAGCGCGCTCCCGGTGCGCTCGTAGGCCTGCCAGCCCAGCGCGGCGGCCACCACCCCGAAGGTGAGGGTGCTCAGCAGCTGCGCGCCGAGCAGGCGCGCGACGTCGGGGTTCCGCAGGAGGGCGCGGGCGTTCACGCGCTCAGGGTGTCAGGCCCGAAGCGGCGAAGGGCCACCCAACGGGCGGCCCTTCGCGTGAGGTAGCGCATACGGGATTTGAACCCGTGTTACCGCCGTGAGAGGGCGGCGTCCTAGGCCCCTAGACGAATGCGCCACGTGAGCCCTGCGAGGTACTTCATGGGTACTGCGTGCGGGCATTATTGCGAATGCGCCGCCGGTCGTGAAGTGACTGGGGGAGGAGGACTCGAACCCCCGCTCCTGGGACCAGAACCCAGTGTCCTACCAGCTAGACGATCCCCCATCGCCTCACGGCCGCCGGGAAGGTAGCAAAGGGCCGCTAGCCCATGAGGTCGGCAAGGCCCTCGCCCAGCGCCTTGAGCCCGCGCGGCACATCGAGCTTGTCGAGGTCGACCTGGATGATGTACGCCGTGTCGCGGTCCTTGCGCGCACGCGCGAGCGCCTCGTCGAGCTGCTCGGGGGTGTGCACCTGGATGCCGATGGCGCCCACCACCGCGCCCACGGCCGCGTAGTCCCACTGGGCGATGTCGTTGAAGTCGCCGTCATGGATGCTGCGCTCGGCGCCGTATCCGTGGTTGTCGAGCACCAGGACGATCGGCGCCACGCCCTCGCGCACGGCGGTGGACAGGTCGAACCCGGTCATCTGGAACGAGCCGTCTCCCACGAGCACGATCGGGCGTCCCTTGCCCCGCGCCAGCGCCGCGCCGTACGAGGCCGGCACCGCGAAGCCCATCCCCACGTACAGCCGGGCGATGTGGAACTGCCCGCTGCGGTTGAGGCGGGCGTCCATCGACAGGTGCGCGCCCACGCCGACGTCGCACACCACGATGTCCGACTTCTCGACGAACCGCTGCAGGCGGTCTGCCACCACGCCGGTGGTGATGCGGTCGGAGTCGGTCACCTCATCCGCCCACGCGTGCGGGAGGTTCTTCGGCACCTTGTTGGGCTTGATCTCGTCGATGCGCCGCTCGAGCACGTGGGCGATGCCCGCCAGGTCCACGCCCTCGTAGAAGCGATGCTCCACGCTCGTGCCCGTGGCACTGAAGTGGATGCGGTTCTCGGGGGCGATGTTCGCGGTGAAGGCCCCGGTGGTGATGTCGTTGATGTTCACGCCCACCTGGATCACGAGGTCCACCGACTCCACGTACTCGCGAAGCTCGGGGGTCGAGCCCGCGCCTACGTACACCCCCATCACGAGCGGGTGGGTCTCGTCCACGGCCCCCTTGCCCATCACCGACTCCACCATCGGGATGCCCGTGGCCTCGGCGAACGCCAGCACGCGGTCGCCGTACTGCAGGCTGCGCGCGCCGTGGCCCACCCACATGACGGGGCGCTTCGATCGATTGATGCGGGCGATCACGTCATCGGCCGCCGCGGTGAGCCGCGATGCCGGCACGAGCGTCTCGGCGGGGCGGGTCACGGGATGGGGCGACTCGGGCACCGCGCCGATGAGGTCGCGCGGCAGCTCGATGTACCCCGGCAGAAGGTCCTCCTGCACGTTCATGAGGAGCCAGTCGATCTGGTCGTAGGCCTCGTCCGGGTCGTCGAGCAGCACGCAGTACGGCGCGATCTCCTGCATCATCCGGTACGGGGAGTCCATGTCTGCCGAGGGCATGTGGTGGATGCGCCGCCCGTCGCGCTCCGCCATGCCGGGGGCGCCGCCGATCACCACCAGCGGCACGCGCTCGGCGTTGGCGCTGCCCACGGCGGCCATCGTGGCCAGGATGCCCACCCCGTAGGTCACGGCCACGGCGCCGAGGCCCTTCTCGCGCGCGAAGCCGTCGGCCGCGTAGGTGGCGGCCTCCTCGCGCGTGCAGTTGACCATTCGCGTGCCGCGCTCGTCGCCGATCACGTGCAGGCCGAGGATGAAGTCACCGGGCACGCCGAAGATGTGATCCACGCCCTTCTTCGAGAGCGCCTCGATGAGGTACTCGCCGACCGAGAGTCGCGTCTTCTTGTTGGGCATGGGAGGCCTCCGGAACGAAAGGGGTTACCTCCTCAACCTACCCCACCGGCCTCTTCCCAGTCGGAGTAGAGCCCCGCGTAGCGCCCGCCCATGCGCATCAGCTCATCATGCGTTCCCTGCTCCGCGATTCGGCCGTCCTCCACCACCACGATCAGGTCGGCGCGGCGGATGGTGGAGAGCCGATGGGCGATCACCACCGCGGTGCGGCCCTCGAGCAGGCGGTCGAGGGCCTCCTCGATGCGCTTCTCGGTGCCGATGTCGATTGATGACGTGGCCTCGTCGAGGATCACCAGGCGCGGGTCGGGCACGAGGGCCCTCGCGAAGCAGATGAGCTGCCTCTGGCCGGCCGAGAGCCTGGCGCCGCGCTCCTGCACGTCGGTGTCGATGCCCTCCGGCAGCTCCTCCACGAACTCCAGCGCGCCCACGGCGTCGAGCGCCCGGCGCACGTCGTCGTCGCTCGCCAGGGGATGCGCGAAGCGCACGTTGTCGGCGATCGTCCCGCTGAACAGGTGGCCCTCCTGCGGCACGATGCCCATCGCGGCGCGCAGGGAGTCCTCGCGCACCTCGCGCAGGTCCATGCCGTCGATGCGCACCGCGCCCTCGTCGGGGTCGTAGAGCCGGGCGATGAGCTTGGCCAGCGTCGACTTGCCGGCGCCGGTTGGACCGACGAGCGCCACGGTGGTGCCGGGCTGCACGTGCAGGTCGACGTCGCGGATCACGTACTCGCGGCCGTAGCCGAACGACACGTGCTCGAGGTCGATGCGGCCGGATACCTCGGGGAGGTCCCTGGCGCCCGGCGCATCGGTGATGCGCGGGTCGGTCTCGAGCACGCCGAAGATCTTCTCGAGCGCCGCCATCGCCGCCTGGAACGTGTTGTAGAGCTGCGAGAGCTGCTGGATGGGATCGAAGAACGACGACAGGTAGCCGATGAAGGCCACCATCACGCCCACGGTGAGGGCCTCGTTGAGCACGAGCGTGCCGCCGAACCAGAGGATCAGCGCGGTGCCGAGGGCGGCGAGCAGCTCGACGCCCGGGAAGTAGATGCCGCTGATCGTGACCGTGCGCATGTTCGCCCTGCGGTACTCGCGGTTGGCATCGCGGAAGCGGCGGCGGGCCTCCTCCTCGCGACCGTGCGCCTGCACCACCCGGATGCCGGAGAGGTTCTCCTGCAGCACCGACAGCACCACCGCCACCCGCTCGCGCGTGGACCGGTAGGCACGCGTGGCGCGGCTGCGGAACCACCACGTGCCGATGGCGAGGAACGGGAAGATGGCGAATGCGGCGAGGGCCAGCCTCCAGTCGTAGAACATGAGGATGATCACCACGCCGATGAGCGTGAGGCCGTTGATCACCAGGGATGTCGCACCCTCCACCACCAGCTGGTTCACCGCCTCGATGTCCGCGGTGAGCCGGCTCACGCTGCGGCCGGTGGGCGTGCGCTCGTGGTGGCCGAGCTCGAGCCGCATCATGTGGCGGAACACCTGCCGGCGGAGGTCGAGCAGCACGCGCTCGCCCACCCATGACGACAGGTAGGACTGCCAGTACTGCGCCGCCCAGCCGATGAGGCCGATCACCACGAAGATCGACACGATCACGATGAGCGCGGTGACGCTGCCGGCGTCGATGCCGTCGTCGATCGCCACCTGGGCCAGCGCGGGTCCCGCCAGGGTCGCCCCTGTGACCAGCAGCATCAGCACGATGGTCACCAGCACGCGCGTGCGGTACGGACGGAAGTAGGGGAGGAGGCGCCGCATGTTGCGGCGCGGCCGGCGCACGACGCGCTCCTCGTCCTCCTCCGACAGCGGGCCGAGCATTCCGCCGGCGTGCCCGTGGCCCACGGGGCGCGTGCCCATCAGCCCTCCCTCGCCACGAGCTCGTCGGGGCGCGCGAGCCCCTGGTCGTGGATCTCGCGGTACAGCGGGCTCTCGGCGTAGAGGGCCTCGTGCTCGCCGCGTGCCGCCACGCGTCCGTCGTCGATCAGCACGATCTCGTCGGCCAGGCTGATCGTCGAGAGCCGGTGGGCGATGATGATGGTGGTGCGTCCCTCCATCACGTTGGCGAGCGCGCGGGAGATCTCGCGCTCGGTGGAGGCGTCCACCGATGCCGTGGCCTCATCGAGCACGAGGATGCGCGGGTCCACGAGGATCGCCCGGGCGATCGCCACGCGCTGGCGCTGCCCGCCCGACAGCGTGAACCCGCGCTCGCCCACCACGGTGTCGTAGCCCTCGGGCAGGGCGCGGATGAAGGTATCGGCCTGCGCCATGCGCGCCGCGCGCTCCACCTCGGCATCGGTGGCCTCGGGCCGTCCGAAGCAGATGTTCGCCCGCACCGTGTCCGAGAAGAGGAAGGGGTCCTGGGTCACCATCCCCACCGTGCGGCGGATGTCGTCGAGCGCGACGTCGCGCACGTCGGCGCCGTCCACCACCACGCGCCCCTGCTGGGGGTCGTAGAAGCGCGGGATCAGCTGCGTGATGGTGCTCTTGCCGGATCCTGTGGGGCCGATGATCGCCACGGTGCGCCCGGCCGGGATGTCCAGGTCGAGGTCGCGCAGCACGGGCCGGTCGGGCTCGTAGCCGAACGTCACGCCCTCAAGGCGCACGTGCCCGCCGCCGGCCGGAAGGGGCACGGGGTGCGCGGGCTCCGGGACCTGTGGCTCGGTGTCGAGGATCTCGAACACCCGCTGGCCGCTGGCCGCCGCGCGCTGGGCGCTGCCGATCAGCATGCCGATCGACCGGAACGGCCAGGTGAGGATGGCCAGGTAGAGGTAGAACTGCACGAACTCGCCGAGGGTGAGGACGCCATTGATGGTCATCACGCCGCCCACCGCGATGACCACGGACACGCCCAGCACGGGCAGGAACCCCATGAGCGACTGGTAGAAGCTCTGCAGGCGGGCGGCGTCCATGCTGCGCGTGAAGGCCGCCTGCGCACGCAGGCCGAAGCGCTCGTCCTGAGCGGTCTCCTGGCCGAAGGCCTTCACCACGCGGATCCCCGCGAGGCTCTCCTCGGCCATCTGGGTCACGTCGGCCACCTTCTGCTGCACGTCCACCAGAACCGGGTGCGAGCGCTTGCTGGCGCGCGCGGCCACCAGCACCAGTGCCGGGCCCATGAGCAGGGCGAGCAGCGTGAGCGGCACATTGATGAACAGCAGCACCACCGTCACGAACACCAGCGTGAAGGCGTGCATGAAGAGGAAGATCAGGCCGTAGCCCAGGAAGAACCGCACGGTCTGCAGGTCGCTGGTGGCACGCGACATCAGCTGGCCCACCGGCATGCGGTCGAAGTAGCCGAACGACAGCTGCTGCAGGTGCGCGAAGACCCTGTCCCTCAGGTCGAACTCGACGGCGAGGCTCACATGGCCGGCGAGCATGCGCCGCATCACGGCGAACAGCGCGCGGATCACGCCCACCACGATCACGATCAGCACGAGGGGGAGGAGGGCGTCCTCCTGCTGGCCGTTCAGGACGTCGTCGATGACCCGCCGCGTGAGGTATGGCAGGGTGATCGTGCAGGCCATCAGCGCCAGGGCCGAGAAGGCCGTGACGACGACCGACCACTTGTATGGCCGGAGAAATGTGAGCAGCCGGAGAAGCGTGCGCAGAGGCGGATCCCATCGGTCGGACAGCGGCCTTCTCGCGGTGCCCAACTGTAGTGAGGGCCGCGACCCCTCCCGCATCGCGCGGCTCGTCGCCGCCGCAGACGTGAGCGGGGTCACAGTGCGCGATGTCCACTCCGACCCCGACCACGACCGCACGGTCATCACGCTCTCGGGCCCTCCGGCCGCGCTCGTGGACGCCGGGGTGGCGCTCGCCGCCGCCGCCCGCGACCTCATCGACCTGCGCGGGCACGATGGCGTGCACCCCTTCGTTGGGGCGCTCGACGTGCTGCCCTTCGTGGCGCTGGCGCCATCCGCCATGCCCGACGCCGTCGCGGCGGCCCGCGAGGCCGCCGGCCGCATCGGGCGCGACGTGGGCCTGCCGTGCCTGCTCTATGGAGTGGCCGGCGGTGAGGGGCGCGAGCGCCCGGCCCGGCTGCGCGCGGGCGGCCTCGACGCGCTGGCGGCCCGCATGGCGTCGGGCGACGTGGTGGCCGACGCCGGGCCCCAGCTGCCCGACCCGGCCGCGGGCGTGGTGCTGGTGGGTGCCCGCGAGCCGTTGATCGCGTGGAACGTCTGGCTGCCGGGCGCGTCGCTCGACGACGCGCGGGCGGTGGCGGCGGCGGTGCGGGAGGGCGGCGCCGGCGGCGGCCTCGAATCGGTGCGAGCCCTGGGGCTGATGTGCCCCCGGACCGGCCTTGCGCAGGTGTCGATGAACGTGGAGGATTACCGGCGCACGCCGCTTCTCGCGGTGGTCGGGAGGGTGCGGCGCGAAGCCGCCGCTCGGGGCCTCGTCGCCGGGGAGTCCGAGCTCGTGGGCATGGTTCCCCGTGCCGCCCTCGCCGGCACGTCCCCGGACGCCCTGGGACTGCCCGGTCTGCCGCCCGAGAAGATCATCGAGACCACGGAGGACTGACAGATCGCCCCGAAGCGCCGCCGTCGGCCCAAGGCCGGTCCGCCGCCCGTCAAGAACCCGCGCTACGAGGCCAAGGTGCAGGCCGAGGAGGAGGGCCAGCCCTCCTCGGGGCGCAAGGACGGCCTGCCCAAGGGCGCGCCCAAGCGCGCGGGCTTCCGGAGCGTGCTCATCCGCGCCGGCCTCGCCGCGCTGATCTTCTACGCCTTCCTCTACTTCATCAACGGCGACAGCCCGCAGGTGGCGGCCGGCTTCGCGCTCGTCATGGGGGTCATCATGATCCCGCTGGGCATGCTGCTCGACCGCGTGGCGCACCGCATGGCACTGCGCAGGTGGCAGAAGCAGACGGGCGGGCGCTAGCCCATGGCCCCCCGTGCCCCCAAGGGCACCCGTGATGTCCTCCCCGCCGAGGGGCGCGTGCGCGCCCGGGTGGAGGCCGTGTCGGCCGCTGTCATGGCGGCCAACGGCTTCGGCCGGGTGGTGACGCCCACCTTCGAGGAGACCGAGGTGTTCGTGCGCGGCGTGGGCACGGCCACCGACATCGTGCGCAAGGAGATGTACACGTTCGAGGACCGGGGTGGGCGCAGCATCACGCTGCGGCCCGAGGGCACCGCCCCTGTGGCCCGGGCGTACGTGGAGCACGGCATGCACAAGCTGCCGCAGCCCGTGAAGCTCTGGTACATGGCGCCGATGTTCCGCTACGAGGCGCCCCAGAGCGGGCGCTTCCGCGAGCACTGGCAGGTGGGGGCCGAGGCATTCGGCAGCGACGACCCGCTGCTCGACGCCGAGATGATCGCCTTGCTCGCCGAGATCTACGCCCGGCTCGAGGTTCCCGAGGTGCGCCTGCGCATCTCGAGCATGGGCGATCCCGACGGCCGCGGTGCCTATCGGGAAAAGCTGCTCGCCCACCTGGCGCCGCACGCCGACTCCCTGCCGCGCGATGCCCGCGAGCGTATGGACGAGAACCCGCTGCGCCTCTTCGACATGAAGGACGACGCCGTGCGGGCGGCCATGGAGGGCGCCCCCGTGCTGCTCGACAACCTGGGCGACGCGGCCCGCGAGCACCACGAGCGCGTGCTCGAGGCGCTGCGCCTCATGGGCATCCCCTTCGAGGAGGACCCCTCACTGGTGCGCGGCCTCGACTACTACACCCGCACGGTGTTCGAGTTCACGTGCGACCGGCTCGGTGCCCAGAGCGGCATCGGGGGCGGGGGCCGCTACGAC
>CAIYRJ010000270.1 GCA_903928615.1 uncultured Actinomycetes bacterium
ACCAGGTAGAGGTCATCGTCGGCCGTGGCGTACACGGCAGAGCGGTCGGCCGGGAAGAACCCGGTGCCCACCAGGGCATCCTCGCGAACCAGCACGGGTGGGATGACCGGGGTGAAGCCCTCGGATGAGACCACGTCGACCGCCCATGAGACCAGGGCCATCTGCACGCGCACGAGGGGTCCCATCAGATAGGCGAAGCGCGAGCCCGATGTCCGGGCGGCCCGCTCCAGGTCGAGGCCCCCGAAGCCCTCGGCGAGTTCCACGTGATCCTTCGCGCCGTCCGGAAACGACGGGATCTCCCCCACCTTGCGGATCTCCAGGGCGTCGTCCTCGCCGCCATCAGGGGCGGCATCCTCCGCGAGGTTCGGCAGGCCCAGCATGAGGGCGTCGCGACGGCCCTCGGCCTCTCGCAGACGCTCCTCGTCGGCGGCGGTCTGCTCGCGCAGCGCGCGAGCGGCATCCTCCTGGTCGGCGGGGACGTCCTGCCCCTGCTTCTTGAGGGCCCCGATCTCCTTCGCGATGCGGGTGCTCTCCGCGCGCCGCTCCTCAACGCCCGCGCGAAGCGCGCGGCACTCGGCATCGACGGCCAGCACCTCGTCGAGCGCGGCGGCATCCCCGCGGCGCGCGAGGGCAGCCCGCACGAGGTCGGGGTCACGTCGTATAAGGCGCAGGTCGAGCAGCGGTCCTCCTCCCCCCGGAATGTAACGAGGCCCGGCACCATCGGGCGCCGGGCCTCGTGTCACTCGGGCAGTGCCGAGTGGCTACTGCTTGATGCTCTCGAGATAGGCGACCACGTTGTCGAGGTCGGCACCGCTCACGAGCCCGCCGGGCATGGCGCCCTTGCCGTTGATGATCTGGTTCTTCGTGGCGGCGGCGTCGAGCATGGAGGTGGTGAGCTGCGGGCCCGCGCCGGCCTGCGTGCCGCCGGCCGGGTGGCAGCCCTGGCAGTTGGCCTCGAAGGCCGTTTTGCCCGCGGCCACGTCGCCCGCTGCGCCACCGGCGTCGGCGCCGCCTGCGTCGGCCCCACCGGCGTCCGCGGTGGTCTCCATGCCGCTGTCAGCCGCACCGGGCGCAGGGATGGTCTTGCCCTGTGAGTCGGTCTGCGGTGCCGTGTTCTCGATGGTCGTGGCATCGGCGGGGGTGACGCCCGCGGAGTCCCCGCCGCCGCAACCTGCGCCGAGCGCGACGAGTCCAGCGGATGAGAGCACGACGGCTGCGATGGTGATTGCTCGGCGCATGTTTCGCTCCTCGGCGACGGGTACGGATGCCTACGTGGCAACCTTATCGGGCAGGTACGACGATCGCCGCGGGGCTCCTGCCCCGTTGCGCCAAGTCGGGAGGATTGGCACGTGATTCAGGGACTCGGCGGGGACATTCCGCGCATCGGCGACGGCGCCTTCGTGCATGAGGCCGCCGTGGTGATCGGCCGCGTGACGCTCGGTGCCCGGGCCTCGGTGTGGCCCCATGCGGTGATTCGCGGTGACATCGAGCGCGTGGACGTGGGCGCTGACACCAATGTGCAGGACGGTGCCGTGCTCCACGCCGACCCCGGCATGCCGTGCCTCGTGGGCGACCGCGTGACCATCGGCCATCGCGCCACGGTGCACGGCTGCACCGTGGAGGACGAGTGCCTGATCGGCATCGGCGCGACCGTCCTCAACGGCGCGGTGATCGGGCGTCAGAGCATCGTCGGTGCCCACGCCCTGGTGCCGGAGGGCATGGAGGTGCCCGAGGGCGTGCTCGTGGTCGGGGTTCCCGCCAAGGTGCGACGGGAGCTCACCGACGAGGAGCGCGCGGGCCTCGCGGCCCAGGCAGCGCGCTACGTTGCCAACGCGGCGCGACACGCCGCGGAGGCCACGCAGATCACCTGACCCTGGCCTAGGTGAGGGTGTACTCGGGCCCGCTGCCACCCTCGGGCGGGGTGAGCTGGCCGCCCTTGGCGGTGATGGCACCGCACTGCACGCAGTTCGGGTTGTTCATGCGCACGTGCACCATGCCGTTGCTCTCCGAGCCGTCCACGATCTCGTACACCTTCGCCGGGCACATGTTCTCCCACGAGACCGCGAGCTCCTTGGGCACCTCGGTGCGGATGCGGATGTGGTTCGGCTGGTCGTCGCGCGTCTTGTTGCCGCTGAGGAACACCGACGAGAGCTTGTCGAAGATGTACTCGCCGTCGGCCTTCGGGTAGTCGCGCTCCGGGCCGATGATCACCGGCTCGTCCTTGTCGGCCTTGATGGTGACCTTCTTGGGGAACTTGCCCCCGGTCATCACCATCATGCCCGTGACCATGCCGCCGTAGATGAACCCCTTCTGGTACGAGGGGCGGAAGTTGCGGACCTTCCAGAGGTCCTTCCACACCTCGGAGTCCTTGATGGCCTCGTCGTAGTTCCAGAGGCCGGTGGTCTCCTCGACCGTGCCGTCCTTGATCGACTTGGCTACCTGCTCGGCGGCGATGATGCCTGACTTCATCGCGTAGCTCACGCCCTTGAGCGCAGCCGCGTTGAGGAAGCCCGCCGAATCGCCGCACAGCACGGCGCCGGGCACGTGGAAGCGGCTGGGGAGGCCGTAGATGCCACCGGCGGGGAGGGTCTTGGCCCCCCATGCCACGCGGCGGCCGCCCTCGAGCACGTTCTTGAAGAGCGGGTGGGTCTTCGCCTGCTGCAGCAGGTCGTGCACGGACAGGTTGGCGTCCGCGGCGTCGAGCCCCACGACCATGCCGATCGACACCATGTTGCCGCCCATGGGGTACATCCACGTGCCGCCGTACTCGCGCCACTTCGTGCCCATGCGCAGGGGCCAGCCGATGGTGTGGATGACGCGATCGAGCGGCTTGTCGACCTCCCAGACCTCCTTCACGCCGATCTCGTAGATCTGCGTGCTGTCCTGGTCGAGTTCGAAGTGCTTGCGCAGCACGCCGGCCAGGTGGCCCTGGGTGCCCTCGCAGATGACGGTGACCTTCGCGCGCACCTCGACGCCGGGCTCGAAGGTGGAGAGCTCCTCGCCCTCGCGGCCGCGTCCCTTGTCACCGGTCTTGACGCCCACCACGCGGCCGTCCTGCACCAGCAGCTGCTGGGCGTCGGTCTCGGGGAGCATGTACGCGCCGAATTCCTCGGCCTGCTCGGCCATGAAGCGCGAGAGCTGGCTGATGGAGATGACCCAGTTGCCGTCGTTGTGCAGGAACGGCGGAGTGGGGATGCGGATCTTCGAGCCCTTGCGAAGGAAGTACACCGACTCCTTGTGCACCTCCTCGTACACGCCGGGGGTCTCGCCGGGGGCGGCGTCGGGGAAGAGCGACTTGAAGGGGCCTGGACGCATGACCGATCCGGACAGCAGGTGGGAACCCGGACCCTTGCCCTTCTCGACGATGGCGATCGGCACCTCGCCGAGCG
This sequence comes from uncultured Actinomycetes bacterium, assembly GCA_903928615.1. GTDB lineage: Bacteria > Actinomycetota > Thermoleophilia > Miltoncostaeales > Miltoncostaeaceae > SYFI01. The sequence continues at coordinate 3,390 of CAIYRJ010000270.1, forward strand.
CCTCCATGAGCTCCTCGTCCTCGGCCATCAGCTGGCCCAGGCGGATCGCGCCGGCCAGGCCGGCCGGGCCTGCGCCGACGAAGAGGACACCGACCTCGATGTACTCGTCCTCGCCAGCCTCCGGGGCGATGACGTAGTCGGATGGACGGTGTCGCGGCGGGTACTCGGCAGGAATCGTGCTCATCGCGGAAAGGTCACCTTGAACGGGTCGAGTGGCACAAAAACCCCACTTATGCAGGGGTTTTATGGAGCATAGCGGATTCGAACCGCTGACCTCCTGGGTGCGATCCAGGCGCTCTCCCAACTGAGCTAATGCCCCTCGCGGTGCGGGATGCTAGCGCGGCGCGGTGACGTCGTCACCCCGGTAGTGTCCCGCGCCGTGCTCGACCTGAACGCCCACATCCTGCCCGGTATCCACGGGGCCACGCCGGGGCTCGCCGAGGCATGTGCCGCGGCGGAAGAGCTCGTGCGGGGCGGGGTCACCACAGCCGTCACGCCGGCGCTCATCGGGGATGATCCGGAGCACGACCTCGCAGCGGCGGACACGGCACGAAGCGCGCTCGCGGGAGAACTTGCCGCCCGCTCCGTGGCACTCGACCTGCTTCCCGGAGCCGTCATGCCGATCGAGCGCATCTCCGACATCCCCGCCGATGTCCTGGCGCGATGCACCGCCGGCGGCGGTGGCAGGTGGCTGGTGGTCACGCTGCCGGACGCCGGCTGGCCGCTCGGCCTGCCGGATCTGCTGCAGGGGCTCGAGATGGGCGGCATCGGAATCGTGGTGGCGCACCCCGAGAGGTCGGAGTCGATGCAGGGCACCCCCGATCGCCTGCGCGACCTGCTGGGACGCGGCGCGCTCGTGCAACTCGGGGCGGGCAGCCTGTCGGGCCAGTACGGCGCGCGGGTGGAGCGCGCGGCGTTCAGCCTGCTTCGCAACGGCATGGTCACCGTCGTGGCCTCCGACGAACCATCCCCTACCGGTCACGCGCTCGACTTCCAGGAGGTCCTCGCCGCGCTCGAGGGCGTCACCCGGCGCCCCCGGGAGGAGGTCGAGTGGATGGTCGACGCCGGCCCGCGCCGCATCGCCGCAGGCGAGCCGGTGCGTGCCCCCCGGCTGGTTCCCCTGCCCCGCGGTGGCGGCTAGGCCGAGCGGGCCTCGCGGATGGCCTCGAGCGTGCGCGGCAGGCCGTCCTCCACCGCCACGGCGGCGGTCCACCCGAGCACCTCGGCGGCACGGGCGGGATCGAGGCAGCTGCGCTGCAGCTCACCCGTGCGCGCCGGCGCAAAGCTGGGATCGGGGGCACCGAGGATGCGCGCCAGGTCGAGCACCGACACCTCGCGACCGGTGCCGATGTTGGCGGTCAGGTCATCGGGTCCGGACTCGGCGCGAATGAAGGCGTCCACCACGTCGTCCACGTACACGTAGTCACGCGTCTGCAGGCCGTCGCCGAACACCGTCACCGGCTCGCCGTCGATGATGCGGCCCGAGAAGATGGCCACCACGCCGGCCTC
>CAIYRJ010000271.1 GCA_903928615.1 uncultured Actinomycetes bacterium
AGCCCGAACGGCACCCTGACGGTGGAGGGCACCGGCGACGTGAACGGCCAGCCCGTGGTGCTGCTGAAGAGCAGCGACGGCGTGGGCACCCTTGCCATCGCCACCACCGGCGAGCCCTACCCGGTGCAGATCAAGGGCAGCGAGGGCGCCGACAACGGCCAGATCGACTTCACCGACTGGAATGCGCCGGTCAACGTCACCGCGCCCACCGACGTGCTTGACATCGGCGCGCTTGCCAATCTCGGCGGGTCGGACTCGGGGACGGACTCGACCTCGGGCTGACGCGATTGGCGCAGCGACAACGGAAATGGAGTTGGCATGCAGAGCACGATGACACGCAGGGTCGCCGCCGGGGGAGCCGCCCTCGCGCTGCTCGCGGGTGGCGGGGTGCTGGCAGGCTGCGGCAGCGGGTATGACGCGGCATCCGGTGGCGGCGCCACCGCGGAGCCCAACGGCATCGAGAAGCTCCCGGCCAAGGAGATCCTCACGAAGAGCGCGGCCGCCATGGCGACCGCCTCGTCGGTGACCGTGTTCGGCCTCACGAAGGAGGACGACAACGGCCCCGAGATGTCCCTCGACCTCACGTTGGGAACGGGCGTCGGCCAGGGCACCATGACGGTCGGCGGGGACCCCTTCATGGAGTTCCGTGAGGTCGACGGGAAGATGTACTGGAAGATCAGCCGCAAGGGCGTCGAGGCGATCCTCGGCCCGGGCGAGGCGAGCAAGGCCATCGGGGACCGATGGGTGGTCGCCCCGGTCGGCACCGGGGATGATGATGTGCCGGGCCCCGGGGACCTCGGCGACAAGGACACCCTGCTGGCGTCGCTGACGCAGGAGGGGATCACGGCCAGCGTGACGGGCACCGGCGAGGTGAAGGGAACCCCCGTGGTGTTCGTCAAGACCAGCGGCAAGGAGGGGACGGCCACGCTGGCCATCCAGACCGTCGGTGAGCCCTACGCCGTCCAGGCGAGGGGCGAGGCCACGGGGAACATCGACTTCAGCGACTGGAACGCCCCGGTGAACGTCACCGCCCCCACCGGTGCGGTGAGCCCCGACGAGCTCATCCCGGAGGACGCCGCCTCGGGCTGATGTCGCGCGTCATCTGATGCGCGCCACTTGATGCGCGTCGTCACGACATGCGAACATATGTTCGCATGATCGTGACGACGCGCATACCGCTGTTCGCCCTCCGCATCGCGGTGCTGGAGGCACGGGTGGCATGGGACGACCCCATCGCGCTCGGCCCGGCACCGGGCGACGCGCAGATGATCGGCGAGTGCACGCCCACCGCGTGGGCGCAGGGCGTGCGCCCGGGGCTGCGCGTGGGCGAGGCCATGGCGCGCTGCCCGGGCCTCGACCTGGTGGTGCCGCATCCCGATGCCGTGCGCATGGCCACCGACCGCGTGAGCGCGCGGCTCGAGGACATGGGCGCCGCGGTGCAGCCCATGGACGACGGCATGTGGTCGTTCATGGCCGGTGGCCTGATGCGCCTGCACGGTGGGCTCGACCCGCTCATGCGCCGGGCACGGGCCGCGCTGCCGGTGGGCTGCGATGGCCGCGTGGGCGCCGCTCCCGCCCCGTTCGCCTCGTGCGAGGCCGCGCGGCGCGGCGTGGTGGTGCATGCCGACGAGGTGGCCGGGTTCCTCTCCCCCCTCCCCGCATCGCGACTGCCCCTCGCGCCGCGCGCGCGCCGGCTGCTGTCGTCGCTCGGGCTCCGCACCATCGGGCAGGTGGCCGCGCTGCCCCATGCATCGGTGCTCGACGTGCTGGGCAGGGACGGCGAGCAGGCATGGCTGATGGCGCGCGGCGAGGACGAGCCGCGGCTCCGGCCGCGGGTGCCGCCCGATCCGCTGGGCGAGCACGTGGAGTTCCCCGACTCGGTCGGCGCGCTGCCCGCGCTCGAGGCGGCCATGCGCATGCTCATCACGCGGGCATGCGATCGCGTGATCGCACGGGGCCGGTCGGCGCGCGCGGTGGTGCTGCGCGCCCGCCTGGAGGATGGCGGATCATGGACGAGCTCGGTGGCGCTGCGCGAGGCCACGGCCGATGCCGGGCGCATCGGCCTGGCATGCATCCCGCGGCTGTCGGGCATCGGGGCGCCGGTGGCCCGCCTGGCCATCGAGGTGGATGCCGGCGGCCCCGCCGATGCCGGCCAGATGACGCTGGTGGCGCGCCCGGATGACGAGCGCCGCCGGCGCGCGGCCGCGGCGCTCGACCAGGTGCGCGCCGCTGAGGGCGACGCCACGGTGATGAGGCTGGTGGAGATCGAGCCCTGGAGCAGGCTCCCGGAGCGCCGATGGGCACTCGGTCCATACGAGGCCTAGGCGGCCCGGAGCCGGCACGCGTGATCGCCTCGCCCGGGGGTGCTCCGCATGCCGTGATCACCGACGGCAGGCGGAGGCTCGTGGTGGCCGTGCGTGATTCCTGGCGCGTGCAGGACCGCTGGTGGACCGACGACCCCGTGGATCGCGCGTACTTCGACGTGGTCATCGAGCCCGGCCGCGTGGCGCTCGTCTACCGCGAGGCGTCGGGCGACTGGTTCATCCATGGCTAGCCCGCCCTACGTGGAGCTGCACGCCCACTCGGCGTTCAGCTTCCTCGACGGCGCGTCGCTGCCCGCGGAGATGGCCGACCGCGCGGCCGATCTCGGCCACCCCGCGCTGGCGCTCACCGACCACGACGGCCTGTGCGGATCGCTGGAGTTCGCCCACGCCGCGGCAGCAGCGGGAGTGCGTCCGATAACGGGAGCCGAGCTCACGGTGACGACCTCCCCGATCGGTGACAGTCACCAAAGCTCCCAAAAACGGCACCTGACCCTCCTCGCCATCGATGCGCGGGGGTACGGCAACCTCTGCCGGCTCATCACCATGGCCCATGCGCACACGCGCGATGCGCCCGATCGGCGGGCGGGTGATCCCCTGCTGCCGCTGGACGCCCTGGCCGCGCACCACGAGGGACTCGCGTGCCTGTCGGGGTGCGCGCGCCATGGGCTGGTGGCCGCGCCGCTCGCGGCGGGCAGGCGCGCGGAGGCCGAGGCCATGCTCAGGCGGCTGGTGGGCATCTTCGGGCCGGACCGCACATGGGTGGAGATCCAGCGCCCGGGGCTTCGCGGCGACCGCGCGCTGGCCCGCGCGCTGGAGGCGCTGGCCGGCCACGTGGGCGTGCCCGTGGTGGCCACCGGCGACGTGCATGCCCACGCGCCCCGCCGGGCGTTCCTGCAGGACGCCCTGGTGGCCATGCGCCATCGGCTCACCCTCGATGCCTCGGAGGAGATGCGGCGGGGCAATCGCCAGGCGGTGCTGGTGCCGCCCGACGAGATGGCGCGCCGCCTGCGCGATCACCCCGAGGCGGTGGCGGAGACCCTTCGGCTCGCCGAGATGCTCGAGTTCGACCTCACCCGCGACATGGGCTACCGCTTCCCCGACTTCGCCTCGGGCCACCCGGGCGAGGGGGCCGACGCGGCGCTCGCGCGCATCTGCGCCGACGAGGCCCGGCGCCGCTACCCCGACGGCCCCGAGCGGGCCGAGGCCCTCGACCGCCTCGACGAGGAACTCGGGCTCATCCGGTACCACGGCCTCGCGGGGTTCTTCCTGCTGCACCGGGACATCCTCGAGATCGCCCGCGAGGTGGCGCTCGAGGTGCGGCCCGAGGGGTCAGCGCGCCGTGCCCTTCCACCGGGGCGGGGCCGCGGATCATCGGTGGGGTCCATCGTCTGCTACCTCACCGGCCTCTCGCACATCGACCCGGTGGCCAGCGGGCTGTTCCTCGGGCGGTTCCTCAACCGCGACATCCGCTCGGTGCCCGACATCGACCTGGACTTCCCCCGCGACGTGCGCGCGCGCCTCATCGAGGAGGTCGTGCGCCGCTATGGCAGCGAGCACGCCGCGCTGGTGGCGGCCTTCCCCACCTTCCGCGCCCGCATGGCGATCCGCGAGATCGGCGCGGCCCTGGCCCTTCCCCCGGCCGACATCGAGCGGCTGGCGCGCCTGGCCGACGGCTGGTCGTCGGCCGATGCCGTGGAGGACGAGATACGCCGCATGCCGGGCGGCGACGAGCGCCTGCGCTCGCGTCGCTGGCGCGCGCTGGCCATGCTGGCGAAGGAGGCCGCAGGGCTGCCGCGCCACCTCTCGCAGCACTCGGGCGGGATGATCGTGAGCGCCACGCCCCTGGTGGAGCTGGTGCCCGTGGTGCCCGCGGCATTCGCCGGACGGCAGATCTGCCAGTGGGACAAGGACTCCTGCGCCGACGCCGGCTTCGTGAAGATCGATCTCCTGGGGCTCGGCATGCTCAGCGCCGTCGAGGACTGCCTCGACCTCATCGCCCGCGGCCATGGCAGCGCGCCCGACCTCTCGCGCATCGGGTTCGACGACCCGGAGGTGTACGCCGAGATCCAGGACGCCGACACCGTGGGCGTGTTCCAGATCGAGAGCCGCGCCCAGATGCAGAGCCTGCTGCAGACCCGCCCCGAGAACCTCGACGACCTCACCGTGCAGGTGGCGCTCATCCGCCCCGGGCCGGTGAGCGGCGGCGCTGTGCACCCCTACGTGCGCCACCGCCGCGCCCGGCGCCGCGATCCATCATTCCGCCCGCCCTATGACCACCCGCTGCTCGAGCCCGCGCTCGAGGAGACCCTCGGGGTGGTGGTGTTCCAGGAGCAGGTGCTTGAGGTGTCGATGGCGCTGGCGGGGTTCTCGGCCGGCGAGGCCGAGGACCTGCGCCGGGCGATGAGCCGCAAGCGCAGCCGCGATGCCATGCTGCGCATGTGGCAGCGGTTCCTGCGTGGCGCGCGCGAGCGCGGGGTGCCCGACGAGGTGACCCGCACGGTGTTCACCAAGCTCATCGGGTTCTCCAACTTCGGCTTCCCGAAGGCCCACTCCGCCGCCTTCGCGGTGCTGGCCTACCAGAGCGCATGGCTCAGGCGCCACCACCCCGCGGAGTTCCTGGCGTCGCTCATCAACGCCCAGCCCATGGGCTTCTATCCCCCGGCCAGCCTGGTGCGCGATGCCGGCAGGCGCGGCGTGCGCACCCTGCGCGCGTGCATCCGGATGTCGGACGTGCACTGCACCGTCGACGACGGCCGCGTGCGGCTGGGCCTCGGGATGGTGCGCGGGCTGGGCGCCGACGCCGCCCGGCGGCTGGTGGACGAGCGCCGCGCACGCGGGCACTTCGCTGGTCCCGCCGACCTGGTGGCGCGCACGGGGCTCCGGCCCGAGCAGGTGGCGTGGCTGGCGCGTGCCGGCGCCCTCGATGCCCTCGGGGTGCCCGAGCGCGAGATCCTCTGGCAGGCCGGCACCCTCGCCCGTCCGCGGCGCGTGGCCGGGGGCGCGGGCGAGCAGTTGCCGCTGCCCATCGAACCCGCCGCCGCACCGGC
>CAIYRJ010000272.1 GCA_903928615.1 uncultured Actinomycetes bacterium
CGGCTGGGTGGCGCTCGGCATCGTGCTGGTGGTGGCGCTCGACCTGGCGGCGATCCTCGCCATCAGCGCACCCTTCCGCGGCGCTTTCCAAGTGGATGTCGCACCGGTGGCGGAGCTCGCTGCGGAGTTGCGCGCGGGCCAGTACCTCGACTGGGTGACGATCCGATGACCGGGCTGCGCGCCTGGGTGCTTGGCCTCGCGGTGGCCGCCCTCGCGGGGGCGGGCGCCGTGCTGGCGGGGTGCGGGGACGCGCCGTCAGCCCAGCAGGCGGTGCAGGCGGAGTGCGCCGCCGACAAGAACGCCTGCGTGGAGGTGGGGGTGGGGCGCCCCATCTACCTGGGCACCCTGCTGTTCGAGGCCGACTCCGCGGGCCTCGACTCCAAGCGCGCGGCGGAGCTGGCGGTCGACTACCTGGACGGCGCGTTCGACAGCCGTCAGGGTGAGCTGCTGGGGCATCCGGTGTCGCTGCTGGCCGAGTCGGAGGACTGCACGCCCAAGGGCGGCGTCGCCGGCGCGCGCCGCCTGCTGCTCGAGCCCGACCTCGTGGCGGTGATCGGCACCACCTGCTCGGCCGCGGCGTTCGATGCCGCCGCCAAGGTGCTGAGCGCGAAGGACGTCCTGCTCATGTCGCCGAGCAACACCAGCCCTCTGCTCACCGACCCGAAGACGCACGAGCGCTTCTACTTCCGCACGGCGTTCAACGACCTCATCCAGGGCGCGGCCGTGGCGGCGTTCGTGAAGGAGAAGCTCGGCGCCACCACGGCGGGCGTCAGTGGAGCTGCCGGGTGGCCGCCTGCTCATCAACCGGGCGGAGCTGCGGCGCGCGATGCTCGATGTGGAGGGCTACAAGGGGATGTCAGGCACCCTCACCTGCGTGCCCAACGGCGACTGCGCGCAGGCGGCCCGCATCTCGGTGTACAGGGCGCCCGCGTGGCCGCAGGTGCGCCCGGGCGCGCGGCCGGTGTTCAGCCGATCGTTCACGCTGGCCGAGGTGACCGCCTCGGGCTGACGCGCGGCGCCCGCGGCCCGGATGGCCCATTGCAGAATGCCGCTGCGAGCAGGGGAGGCCGCGGGGCGGCTGATACCGTGCCGCCCCCATGGGCGAGACGAGTCGCAGGAACCTTCCCGACCGGGCCGACGTGCAGGCACGCGCTGCCGTGCTGCTCGAGGCGCTGCCGTACATCCGGCAGTTCGCCGGTGCCACGGTGGTGGTGAAGTACGGCGGGGCAGCCATGACCAACCCCGAGCTCAAGGCGTCGTTCGCCCGCGACATCGCGCTGCTCAAGTTCGTCGGGATGAACCCCGTGGTGGTGCATGGCGGCGGCCCGGACATCTCGGCCTACTCCGATCGGCTGGGGCTTGACGTGAACTTCGTCGATGGCCTGCGCGTGACCGACGAGCCCACGATGGAGCTGGTGAAGATGGTGCTCATCGGCAAGATCAACAAGGAGATCGTGGCGCAGCTGCAGGTGGCGGGCGCCAAGGCCGCGGGCCTCTCGGGTGACGACGGTGCGCTCATCCGCGCGCGGAAGGCGACGTCCGACAGCGGCGACCTGGGCTTCGTGGGCGAGGTGGAGCGCATCGACCCGGAGATCCTCGAGGCGCTCGGCGACTTCGTGCCGGTGGTGGCCTCGGTGGGCGTCGACTCAGAGGGGCAGAGCTACAACATCAACGCCGACACCGTGGCCGGCGCGCTGGCCGCGGCACTGCGGGCCCGGCGGGTGATCTTCCTCACCGACGTCGAGGGCGTGTACCACGACTTCGACGACAAGGATTCCCTCATCGCCAAGTGCGCGCTGCCGGACATCGAGGCCCTCATGGCCACCGGCACCGTGGACAAGGGGATGATCCCCAAGCTCGAGGCCGTGCGCACGGCGATTCGCGGCGGCGTGGAGGCCGCGCAGATCGTGGACGGCCGGGTGCCGCACTCGGTGATCATGGAGCTCTTCACCGAGCAGGGCCTCGGCACCATGGTGACCGCCGAGTAGCACGGTGATCCGCGAGGAGACCATCGCGCGCGAGCACGCGGCGCTCATGCGCAACTACGGGCGCTACCCCGTGGAGTTCGTGCGGGGCGAGGGCGCGTGGCTGTTCGACCCCGAGGGGCGCGGCTACCTCGACTGCATGTCGGGCATCTCGATGATCAACGCCGGGCACTGCCACCCCGACGTGGTGGCGGCCATCCGCGAGCAGGCCGGCGTGCTCATCAACACGTCCAACCTCTATTACACCGACCCCATGATCGAGCTCGCGGAGTGGATCCGCGACACCTCGATGGGCGGGCGGGTGTTCTTCTGCAACTCGGGCGCCGAGGCGTCGGAGGCCGCGATCAAGCTGGCGCGCAAGGCCGGTGGCGCCGACCGCACGGAGTTCGTGTCGCTGGAGGATGGCTTCCACGGCCGCACCATGGGGGCGCTGGCGCTCACCGGGCAGCCGGGCAAGCAGGAGGCCTTCCGGCCGCTCATGCCCGGCGCGCGGTACGTGCCGCGAAACGACCAGGACGCCCTGCGGGCCGCGGTGAGCGAGCGCACGTGCGCGATCGCCCTCGAGATCGTGCAGGGGGAGTGCGGGGTGTATCCGCTGGACGACGACTTCGTGCGCCTCGCGCGCGAGCTCGCCGACGAGAGCGGCGCATTGCTGATCGTGGATGAGATCCAGACCGGCATGTCGCGCACCGGCCCGCTCTACGCCTACCAGGACGTCGGAATCGTTCCCGACGTGATGTGCCTCGCCAAGAGCCTCGGCGGCGGGTTCCCCATCGGGGCGGTTACCGCGCGCCCGGGCGTGGACGACACCTTCCAGCCCGGTGACCACGGCAGCACCTTCGCGGGCAGCCCGCTGGCGTGCGCGTCGGCGCTGGCGGCCGCCCATGTGCTGGACGACCCGGCCCTGCAGGATCACGTGCGCAAGGAGGGGGCGTGCTTCCTCGCCGGCCTTCAGGGGCTGGTGGACGATGGCCTTGCGGTGGAGGCCCGCGGTCGGGGGCTGATGTGCGCGATCGACCTTCCGGACGACCGCGGCGCCCAGGTGGTGAGCGACATGCTCGAGCGGGGCTTCCTGGTGAACAACACCAGCGCACGCACCGTGCGGTTCCTGCCCCCGCTGGTGGTGACCGGCGACGAGCTCGCGACCGTGCTGGCGGCGCTGAGGGACGTGCTCTCCGCCTGACGCGTCGGCCGGACCCCGGTGTCAGGCACTTAACCGTTCGTGCACCGACGGCCGCGTGTCCGTCCGGTCGGCCCACCTATGATCGCCTCAACGCGGAAAGGAGGTGGTCCAAATTCCTTCAGACCATATGTGCGCAGGTGGCGGCAGCTAGGGGGCGACTCCCCTGATGAG
>CAIYRJ010000273.1 GCA_903928615.1 uncultured Actinomycetes bacterium
CAGGCGGGCGAGGCCGTCACGGCCACGGTGTCGCTGCCGCGCGGCGCGCGCAGGGGCTCGATGGCGGTGGTCACCACCCGCATGCGCCCGGGCGCGACGGCCGTGCTCTACGACATGGACGACGCCGTGCGCGAGGTGGTGCAGCCGCTCGACGGCGTCGCCGGCCTCACCCAGGCGCGTGGCGCGCTGCGGCAGGAGCCCTCGACCAGCGGCCTGTTCTCGCCAAACGACGACGCCGCCCTGGTGGGCAAGGTGACCGAGGAGGACCTCCGCGGCCTCGCGGCCGACGAGATCGCCGCGGTGCTGCGCGATGAGATCGAGGCGGCCAGCAGCCACCTCGTGGCCTTCGACGAGCTCACGCCCTACGAGGCCGACCCGCGCGGGCCGGTGGTGAGGAACGGCCGCATTCCGGCTCCCGACCCGTCGTCACCGGGCGCCCAGCTGGCCCAGGCGCTCATCTCGCTCGACACCCCGTCGCCCTACGGCGGCACATGGGCCAGCCGCGTGCACGTGTACATCGCACCGGCCGTCACCTCGGCCATCGCGGCCGGTCGCGGGCCCGATCGCAACCTCGGGCGCGACGGCAAGGCGCGCTTCCGCACCTACCGCACCGTGATGACGGGCCTCGCGCGGGCCGGCGCCGTGTGGATCGAGGCCTACCACGGGCGCACGAGCCCGCTCACCTCGCTCACGGTCGCCGAGTGGCGCACGGCGCCCGCGGCCTTCACCGCCGAGTACCAGCGCGCCGGTGGCGACCCGTCGAAGCTGCACCTGCTGCTCACCGGCCCCAACGCCTACCCGGCGGGGGTGCTCCCGCCCTCCTGCGTGACGCCCATGCAGTGCCAGTGGGCGCTCGCGGAGTCGACGCCGGCAGGTCGCGCGATGCTCTCCAACGGGGTGGGCGCGTACCGGCTCGGCTCGCACGCCCGTTCGTGGCTGGCCGAGTGGCAGCACCGCATGCCCTAATCTGAGGGAGTGCTCGACCGCATAGCGCGCGTATCGCACGCGCACCCAGTCCGGGTCATCATCACGTCGCTGCTCATTGCAGCCGCGGCACTGGCAATCGGCCTCACGCTCATCGGCAACCTGTCGGCGAGCGGCTTCAACGACCCGGACTCGAACTCCGTGCTGGCGCAGGAGGAGATCGTCGCCGCCACGGGCGCGTCGGCCGTGCCGTCGATGGTGGCCATCGTCGACCCCGGTGTGCCGATCGCCTCGCCCAAGGGGCAGGCCGAGGTCAACCGCGTCGCGAAGGTGATGAAGGACGACCCCGACGTCGCCCGCGTCGCCGGGCCGTCGCCGCAGTCGCCCAACCTCACCTCGAAGGACGGCTCCAAGGCCGCCGTGCTCGCCTACTTCGGCGACATCAACGAGGACGAGAGCCAGGCGGCCGCGCGGCGCCTGGACGACGAGCTCAGCAAGGTGCCCGGGGTGACGGTGGGCGGGGCGTGGACCGCCGCGGCCGAGACCAGCGCGATCGTGGGAGAAGACCTCCTGCGCGCCGAGCTCATCGCCTTCCCGCTGCTCTTCCTGGTGTCGCTCTGGGTGTTCCGGGGTCTGGTGGCCGCATTGCTGCCACCGCTCATGGGCGCCCTGGTGATCTTCGGGGGGTTCTTCTTCCTCGGGGTGGGCAACGAGGCCTTCGGCATGTCGGTGTATGCCCTCAACCTCGTGACGGGCCTCGGGCTGGGCCTCGCCATCGACTACAGCCTGCTCATGGTGTCGCGCTACCGCGAGGAGATCGCGGCGCATGGCGCCACGGCAACGGCCCTGGCCAACACGGTGCGCACCGCCGGGAAGAGCGTGGTGTACAGCGCGATAACCGTGGGAGCGGCGCTCGCGGCGCTGATGATCTTCCCCCAGAACTTCCTCTTCTCCATGGGCTTCGGGGGGCTGGTGGTGGCGCTCGTGGCGGCCGTCGTGGCCGTGGGGGTGCTGCCGGCGGTGATGGCCCTGCTCGGCATGCGCATCAACGCGCTGGCCCCGCGCAGGTGGCGCGCGCGCAGCGAGGCCGCCGACAAGGTGGAGGAGTCCGGCGGGTGGTACCGCCTCTCGCACTTCGTGATGCGTCGGCCCGTGGTGGTGGCGCTGGTGAGCGGCGGCTTCATGGTGCTGCTGGCGCTGCCGGCGTTCGGCGTGAAGTTCACGACCACCGATTCGAGCGTGCTGCCGCAGAGCGCCAACGCGCGCCAGGTGGACCAGATGCTCACGCAGGAGTTCCCGGGCGGCAACGGCACTCCGATCTTCCTCTCGGCCCGTGCGCCGGACACCCCGCAGGCATCGCGCCGCCTGCTCGAGGTGACCCGCGAGATCGACGCGCTGCCGGCCACCAGGAATGTCAGCCCGCCCCGGTTCGTGGGCGAGGGCACCTGGCAGATCGACGCCACCTCGAAGTACCGCGCGCTCGATGACCGCACGATCGACCTGGTGCAGGAGATCCAGGCCATCGACGACCCCTACCCGACCAGGGTCGGCGGGTTCACGGCGCTGTTCGTCGACCAGCGCAGCAGCCTCGGCGCGCACCTGCCCTGGGCGGCGCTCATCATCGTGGCCGTCACGATCGTGGCCCTGTTCCTGATGACGGGATCGGTGCTGCTGCCGATCAAGGCCGTGATCATGAACGTGCTCACGCTGGGCGCCACGCTCGGCGTGCTCGTGCTGATCTTCCAGGACGGCAACCTCGAGGGCTTCCTGCAGTACGACAGCCAGGGGGCGGTGGACCTCACCCAGCCCATCCTCATCGGCGCGCTGGCCTTCGGCTTGTCCACCGATTACGCGGTGTTCCTGTTATCGCGCATCAAGGAGATACGCGACAACGGCGGCGGTGAGCGCGAATCGGTGGCCCTGGGCCTGCAGCGCACGGGGCGCGTGGTCACCGCGGCGGCGCTGCTGTTCTGCATCGCCATGGGGGCGTTCGCCACCTCGCGCATCGTCATCATCAAGGAGCTCGGCATCGGTACGGCCGTGGCCGTGGCGCTCGATGCCACCATCGTGCGCGCGCTCCTCGTGCCGTCGCTCATGGCCCTCCTCGGCAAGTGGAACTGGTGGGCTCCGGGGCCGCTTCGCCGCCTGCATGCCCGCATCGGGGTGAGAGAGGGCGGCTAAGTCGCTATTGTCCCGCGTCGGTCCGGACCAGACGTCGGAGGATTCACCCAGATGGCGCAGCATGTTCCCCTTTCCGTCAGCACGCGCGAGGCGCGCGGCACCGCCAAGACGCGGCGCCTGCGCAAGGCGGGCCGGGTCCCGGGCGTGCTCTACCAGCCCGGCGGCGACTCGCTGGCCTTCGACGCCGACGAGTACGAGGTGCGCCGCCTCATCCGCCGGGGCGGCATCCGCTCCGCGGTGGTGGACCTGACGATCGACTCCGACGCCCCGCGCACCGTGCTGTTCAAGCAGTGGGACAGCGACCCCGTGCGCGACGAGATCATCCACCTCGACCTGCAGGAAGTGGACCTCACCATCGAGGTGGAGGCCGACGTGCCGGTGATCCTCGTGGGCACCGCCGCCGGCGTGCGCGAGGGCGGCATCCTCGACCAGACCAGCCTCACGGTGCGCGTGCGTGCCCTGCCGGACGCCCTGCCGCGCTCCATCGAGTTCGACATCAGCGAGGTCGGGCTCGGGGAGTCCGTGCATGCGGGCGACCTCGTGGCCCCCGCGGGCTGCGCAATCGTCACCGAGGCCGAGTACGGCATCGCGTCGGTCATGGTCACGCGCGCCGCGCTGGCCGCCGACGAGGAGGGGCTCGGCGAGGGCGCCGAGGGAGCCGAGGGTGGCGAGGGCGAGGCCCCGGCATCCGAGGGCGATTCCTCCGCGGAGTCCGAGGGCGAGTAGCGGCCCGTGGCGGACGCGGCAGCCGAGGCGCCGCCGGTCCGCCTGGTGGTCGGCCTGGGGAACCCGGGCCCGCGGTACGCCCGCACCCGGCACAACGCCGGGCAGCGGGTGGTGGAGATGCTGGCCGCGCGCCTCGGCGCGGGTCGCTTCGCCGCGCGCTACGCCGGCCAGTTCGCAGAGGCGCGCGGCCCGGTCGGCCCCCTGGGCCTGCTGATTCCCACCACCTACATGAACGAGTCGGGCTCGTCCGTGGGCCCGGCCGCGGGCACCCTGCACGCCGCGCCCGATCAGGTGCTGGTGGTGCACGACGACATCGACCTCCCCTTCGGCGAGGTGCGGGGCAAGGCCGGGGGCGGGCACGGCGGCCACAACGGGCTGCGATCGATCGCCCAGGGCCTTGGTGGCCCCGGCTTCCTGCGGGTGCGCATCGGCGTGGGCCGACCGGGCCCGGGCTTCCACGGCGACGAGGCCGACTGGGTGCTGCGGCCCTTCGATGAGCCCGGGGACCAGGTGGATGCCCTCCTCGCGCGCGGCCTCGAGATGACCGAGGCCGTGCTCGCGGACGGCATGGCTGCCGCCATCGCGCGCTTCCACGCGAAGCCACCGGGCGAGCGCGCGAAGGCCAGGGCGGAGCGGAGGGCGGAGGCGCGGCAGGAGGGTGACAGTCACCACGACCCCGGTGACAGTCACCCTTCCGGTGACAGTCACCCCCCGGAGCCCTCGTGAGCGCGCATCCCATCGACCGGCTCGTGCTGGAGTCGCCCGAGGTGTCGGAGGCCGCTGACCGACTGCTGGCCGGGCACCCGGCCGGGGAGGTGCGGGTGGGGCGTCCGGCGTGGCCCGTGGTGATGGCGGCCATCGCGCGCCGGGCCGGTCATCCGCTGCTGCTGGTGTCCGCGCGTGACGAGGAGGCCCGCGACCTCGCGGCCGACCTGCAGGCGCTGCTCGGCGATGATCGCGTGGCGCTCTGGCCCTCGCGGGGCGCCGTGGCCGGCGGCGCAGTGGGCATCTCGCCGCACCTCACCGGCCAGCGCGCCCGCGCAGCGGGCCTCATGGGCGCGCCGGGCCACGTGGTGGTGGCCTCGCTGCCGGCGCTCGCAGAGCGCATTCCCGCCGCGTCGGCCCGAGCGGGGCTGCTCTCGGTGGAACGCGGCGAGAGGGTGGATCAGGACGCCCTCGTCGATCGGCTGTCCGCCATGGGCTACGAGCGCGTGCCCCAGGTGGAGGAGCGCGGGGAGATGGCGGTGCGCGGCGGCCTGCTCGACGTCTATCCCTCCACTGCCGATGGACCCGTGCGCATCGACTGGTTCGGCGATGAGGTGGAGTCCATCCGCGCCTTCTCGCCCTTCACCCAGAAGACCATCCGCCCGCTCGAGCGGGTGGAGGTATGGGCCGCCGCCGAGGATCCCGAGGCGCCCCTGGCTGATCCGCTTGACGATCCCGGCCCGGGCGAGGCGCGCATCGTGCGCCTCGGCGCGGCCGACTACGGGCGCTCCATGCGCGACGCCGTTGAGCGCTTCGAGGAGGAGGCCGCCGCCGGCGCGCTGGCCGACATGGACGCGCTGGTGGCCCGGCTGGACGGCGAGGCCGTGCTCGACCTCGTGGTGCCCGCGGGCTCCGACGATGCCGCCTTCGATGCGCTGGAGGCGCGCTTCCCGACGCGCGGCATGGCGGAGGCCGAGAGCGAGATGAACCGCCTGTCGTCGGGCACCAGCCGCCTCGTGGTGTGCTTCGCGCGGCGCGGCGACATGGAGCGCACGCAGGGCCTGCTGTCGTCGGTGAAGCCCATCACGCTCGAGCCCGACGGCCGGGTACCGGGCCCGGGCACCGTGGCGTTCACGCAGGTGCCGCTGCGCTCCGGCTTCATCTCGCGGCGCCTCGGCCTCGCCGTGGTGCCGGACGGCGCGCTGATCCGCCGCCGCCGCCCCGCGGCGCGGGCGCCGCTCACGGCCGGCCGGCGCATCCAGTCGTTCCTCGACCTGCGCGTGGGTGACTATGTGGTGCACGAGGACCACGGCATCGGCAGGCTCGAGGGCTTCGAGACCCGCACCGTCGCGAACGTGACCCGCGACTACCTGGCGCTGGTGTTCGCGGGCGAGGACCGCCTGTACGTGCCGCACGACCACCTCGACAAGGTGTCGCGGTACGTCGGGGCCGATGGCGGTGAGCCGCCCCTCTCGAAGCTCGGCGGCAAGTCGTGGGCCACCATGAAGGCCCGCGCCCGGGAGTCGGTGCGCGAGCTCGCCGGCGAGCTGATCACGCTCTATGAGGCGCGCGGGCGGGCAGAGGGCTTCGCGTTCCCGGCCGACGACGAGCTCGCCCGCGAGCTCGAGCGCCGGTTCCCCTTCCGCGAGACGGCCGACCAGCAGCGTGCCATCGACGAGGTGACCGACGACATGGAGCGCCCCACGCCCATGGACCGGCTGGTGTGCGGCGACGTGGGCTTCGGCA
>CAIYRJ010000274.1 GCA_903928615.1 uncultured Actinomycetes bacterium
ACCCGCTACCGCCAGCGATACCTCGACCTCATGGCATCCGACGAGGTGCGCGCGCAGTTCGTGATCCGCGCCCGCGCCATCGCCGGGGTGCGCCGGTTCCTCGATGACCGGGGCTTCATCGAGGTGGAGACCCCCGTGCTGCAGCCCATCTATGGCGGGGCTGCCGCCCGCCCGTTCGTGACCCATCACAACGAGCTGGATCGCGACCTCTACCTGCGCATCGCCACCGAGCTCTACCTCAAGCGCTGCCTGGTGGGCGGGCTCGAGAAGGTCTACGAGATCGGCAAGGACTTCCGCAACGAGGGCGTGTCGTTCAAGCACAACCCCGAGTTCACGATGCTCGAGACCTACGAGGCCTACGCCGACTACGAGGACGTCGCGGCGATGCTCGAGGAGATGGTGGCCGCCGCCGCGGTGCAGGCCACCGGAGGCACGGTGATCCCCTGGAAGGGCGGCGAGATCGACCTCACGCCGCCGTGGCGGCGCGTGCGGCTCACCGACGCGCTCGAGGAGGCCAGCGGAATCGACGTGCTCGCCCACCCCGACGCCGCCGACCTTCGCTCCCGCATGCGCGCCGCGGGCCTCGATGCCCCCGATACCGCGCCGTGGGGGAAGCTGGTGGACGGCATCCTGTCGCAGGCGCTCGAGCCCCAGCTGGTGCAGCCCACGATCCTGCTCGACTACCCGCTCGAGCTCTCGCCGTTCGCCAAGCGCCGCGAGGACGACCCGCGCCTGGTGGAGCGATTCGAGGCCTTCTGCGGCGGGATGGAGATCGCAAATGCCTTCTCGGAGCTCAACGACCCGGACGACCAGCGCGAGCGGTTCGCCATGCTGCAGGCCGACCGCGAGGCCGGCGATGACGAGGCGCAGCCGTCGGATGAGGACTTCCTCACGGCCCTTGAGCACGGCATGCCGCCCACCGGCGGGCTCGGGCTCGGGCTCGATCGCCTCGTGATGCTGCTCACCGACCGGCACTCCATCCGGGAGGTCATCCTGTTCCCGGCGATGCGCACGTAGGTTGCGGACGGGCGCTGAGGTGATAGCGTCCCGCGCCGTTTCGATGTGCAGGTACTAACTGGAAGGTCACATGGCGAAGCCGCGCGGACGCGGACGTATAAAGAAGAAGAAGGGTGGGGCGCCTGCGCCGCGCAAGCGTCGCCCGCTTCTGTCCGCCGAGGAGCTCGACTGGAAGAACGTCTCCTCGCTGCGTCGGTTCCTGTCCGAGCGGGGCAAGCTCCGCTCCCGCCGCATCACGGGCCTCTCGCGTCGGCAGCAGACGCAGCTGGCGCAGGCCGTGAAGCGCGCGCGCATCATGGGCCTTCTCCCGTACCCCGACCAGGACCGCTCGGTGAAGGCGCATCGCGCCGCGGGCGGCCTCTCGGCCGGCGTGCCCGAGGGCGCCGAGGCGACCGAGGGCGTCACCGATGAGGTGATCGTCGAGGAGATCATCGAGGTCGATGGCGACGGCACCGAGCTGGTGGATGCCGAGGTCGTCGAGGTGATCGAGGACGTCGAGGAGCCGGTTGCCGTGGGTGCAGGCGAGCCCGAGGACGCCGAGGCCTAGCCTCCCCGCGGGCTCCGTGCCCGCGCTGGGACAAGGGACGGACAAGGGGTGCCCTCGAGGCGCCCGCTCGGCACCCGCGCGTCGGGGCCCGCTGTCATCATCTCGCAATGGAGATGGGTGCTTGCCCGGCCTGCGACGCCGCCCTCACGTGGCGCCACAACGGCCTCTGGTGCGACCGCTGTCACCGCAAGGTGGAGACGTGTTGCGAAGGCGCTCCGCAGCAGTGCGGGGATCCGGCGCCTGCACCCGACCGCACCGGGCTCAGGGAGCCCTGACCGGTGCTACCGTCGTCACCCACTGCATCAGCCGTTTACGGCCCCTGATGGGGCCCCTGGAGGATTGAGGCACGATGTTCGAACGCTTCACCGAGCGCGCCCGTCAGGTGGTCGTCCTGGCCCAGGAGGAGGCGCGGACCCTCAAGCACAACTACATCGGCACCGAGCACATCCTGCTCGGGCTGCTGCGTGAGGAGGAGGGCCTCGCAGCGCGCGTGCTGGAGGGCCTCGAGATCACGGTGGAGGAGGTGCGCGCACAGGTGATCCGCATCGTCGGCTCCGGCGAGGAGGTCACCTCGGGCCAGATCCCGTTCACCCCGCGCGCCAAGAAGGTGCTCGAGCTC
>CAIYRJ010000275.1 GCA_903928615.1 uncultured Actinomycetes bacterium
CGCCCTACAACCTCATCACCCGCGCGCTGTCGCTCATCGCCGTGGCGCCGGCGCGCGATGAGCCGCCCCGCCTCGACCCCTATGTGCTGGGCACGCAGGCGAAGCTGCTGGCCGTGTCAGGGCTCGTGCCGCACCTGGCATCGTGCGCCTCGTGCGGCGGGCCCCCGCCGCTGGAGGGCTTCTCGGCTGCCGCGGGGGGCGGGGTGTGCGGTGCCTGCTATGTCGGATCGGGTGCCGAGGCGCTGGACCCCCCGGCGGCAGATGCGCTCGTGGCACTGCTCGCGCGCCCGCTCGCCGAGGCGCCCGAGTGCGTGCCCCCCGATGCCGCCGCGGGAGCCGAGCGCCTCATCGCCCTCATGCTGCGCGAGCACCTGGGCGTCACCCTGAAGTCGGGCACGCCCCTGTAGCGCCGCTGCGCCCGGCCGTGATCACCAGCCCACGGCGATCACGGCGACCGCCACGAGGATCACCCCTTCGGCGCCGTCATCGCCGATCAGCCCGTTGGGCTGGCGATGCCCGCCCTCCACGGCCCGCACGGTCACCTTGCCGTAGGGGAAGCGCCCGCGCACGTCGTCGACATCCACGCGGTCCGCGCCGGGGACGGCGATCGTGGCCTCCACGCGCATGTTGGCCCGGTCGCCGTCCGGCAGCACGTCGCGCATGCGCGGGAAGAGCACGCGGCGGATGGTGTCCTCCACGGCGCGCACCGCGGCCTTCGTGGCGTCGTCACCCGTCAGGTCCACCCCGATGCCGGTCTCGACGATGAGGGGGAACACGCCGTCGCTCATCGGGATCCCTCCGGCAGCAGCGACGTGTCGATGGCGCCCGACCCCGAGACCTCGCCCTTCACGAGCCCCTCCTTCACCATCCAGGCCGCGAGGGCATCCCACTGCGCGGCGTCCATGCGAAGCGGCGCGCTGCCCTCCGGCAGCAGCGCCGGCAATGTGTCGCTCACCTGCGCGGGCAGCACCTTCTTCGCGATGTCGGGGTTTGCCTTCTCCAGCGCCGTCACGGCGCCGCCGGGGTCGCCCGCGGCAGCCTCGGTGCCCGCCGCGATGCCGGCGAGCGCGGCGCGGATGGCAGCCGGCCTGTCGCGGATGGCGTCCTCGGATGCCACGACCACCAGTTCGTCGTACTGCGGCACCCCGTAGTCGTCGATCCTCATGATCGTGATCGGCACGTCCTTCATGCGCAGGTCCGGCCCCTCGATGTTCCAGTAGGCGCCGATCACGGCGTCCACCTTCCCGGCGGCAAGCGACGGCGCCAGGCTGTAGCCCACCACCTTGGTCTCGACCTTCGCGGGGTCGCCGCCATCGGCCTTCACGACGGTGTCGAGCAGCGCGCGATCGCTGGGCACGCCGGCGATGCCCACCACCTTGCCCTCGAGGTCGCGCGGCCGGGTGATGCCGCGGTCCGCGCGCGCGATGATCGAGTTGAGCGGGACCTGCGCGATGGCCCCGACGGCCTTCACGGGCACGCCCTTGGCGCGGGCGATGAGCAGCTCCGGCGCGTACGTGATGCCGAGGTCCTTCTTGCCCGCGGCGATGGCCGTGAGCGTGGTGGTGGGGTCGCTGGGCACGGACGTGGTGATGTCCGCGCCCGCCTTCGCGTCGAGCCCCTCCTCCTGCGCCACCGCGATGCCCGCGTGGTCGGCGTTCGGGAACCAGTCGAGCACCAGCGACACCTTCTCGGGCGTCCCGCTCGCCGTGGTGCCGGTGGAGCCGACGGTCGACGCGCTGTCGCCGCCGCAGCCGGCCACGACGGCGGGCACGAGGGCGAGCATGGCGGCGAGGGCGATGAGGCGGGATGGATGGTTCACGGATTCCTCCGGTGGTCTGGTCGGGTCAGGCTCCGCGGCGCGTGGCGCGGCGGGTCCAGGGAAGGGCGATGCGCTCTGCGAGCGCGATGAGGCCGAAGAGCCCGAGGCCGATGAGGCCCAGGAGCACCACGGCGGCGAAGGTGATGGCGGTCTCGAACTGGCCGGCGGTGAGGCGGGTCAGGGCGCCGAGCCCGCGCTCCGACGCCACGAGCTCGCCAACGACCGCGCCGGACACCACGAATACGGCGGCAAGGCGCATGCCGGTGAACAGCCGCGGCAGCGCCGCGGGCACGCGCACGTGGTGCCATGTCCACGAGTCGCTGGCCCCAAGGCCCCGTGCGGCGCGGACGAGATCGCGGTCGGTGCCGCGCAGGCCGTCCACGCCGGCCACCACCACGGGGAAGATGCTCATCAGCACGGCGAGCACCAGGATGGCCACGAAGGGCGGGAACCACAGCACCAGCAGGGGCGCCAGCGCCACGAGCGGGATCACCTGGCTCACGATGATCCACGGGTACACGGCCAGACGGGCGATGCGGCTGCGCGCGATGAGGTAGGCGAGCGCGCTGCCGATGGCGATCGCCAGCGCGAGGCCGATGACGGCGATGAGGATGGTCCACTGCATGTGGAACCACAGGCGATCGCGGGCATCCCAGCCCGCCCGTGCGACGTCGACGGGCGACGGCAGGATCCACTCGCGCGGCGCGAACACCCACACGGCCACCTGCCACAGCGCGATGGCGATGAGAGGCAGGGCCACGGCGAGTGCCACCTGGCCCGGGCGAAGCCGCCGACGGCGCGCGGCCCCCTGAGCCCCGGCCTGAGGGGCCGCCGCCTCCGCGGTCGCCGGCGAGGGCGCGGCACCGGTAGCCGGGCGCGCGACACGATCGTCGGTGGTGCTCATGCCAGAGCCCCCGCGGCGCGCAGCGATGCCATCACGGCGTCGACGGCCGCTGCCCGATCGCCGCCTCGCACGCGGATGTCATCGACGATGCGCATGGGCCTTGGGCTCGCCACGAGGATGCGATCGCAGAGCGCGGCCGCCTCGGAGACGTCGTGGGTGACCAGCAGGATCGTGGCGCGCTCGGTGGCGCGAAGGTCGCGCAGCACGTCGTGCATGCCGGCGCGCGTGAGTGCGTCGAGTGCCCCGAAGGGCTCGTCGAGCAGCCATGTGGGGCGCCCAGCGAGCATGGTGCGCGCGAGCGCGGCGCGCTGGCGCATGCCGCCCGACAGCGCGTGCGGGTAATGGTCGCCAAACCCCCCGAGGCCGAGCGCGGTGATGGCAGTGTCGGCCCGCCCAGCGGCTTCGGCCGCAGGCGCACCGGCGAGGCGCGCGCCCATGGCGATGTTCTCGCGCAGCGTGAGCCAGGGCATGAGGGCGTCGCCCTGCGGCATGAGGGCGACCGGGCCGCCCGGGTCGGCATGGCCGGAATCGGCGGTGGCGAGCCCCGCCAGCACGTCGAGCAGGGTGCTCTTGCCGCATCCCGAGGGCCCGATGATCGCCGTGGCCTCACCCGCCCGGGCGACGAAGTCGACGCCGTCCAGCACGGGCACGGGCGGGTCATCTCCCAGCGCGAGGCGGAGTGCGCTTACCCGTATGTCGTGCCCGTGGGGCACATCCACTCCCTTCGCTGGCATTACCCAGATCAGGTTCAGAGGGTCGAGGCCGTGTGCCTCCTCTCAGCCGCCGGAGCGGCTCCCCTGTATGCGCGCAACCTACCAGCCCCGTGGCCGGGGCCGGGGATCAACCCCGGCGGATCTCCACGAGCTCGATGCGGTAGCCGTCGGGATCGCGGATGAAGCAGATCGTCGATCCGCCGGGGCGTGATGCATACGGCGGCTTCTCGGGCGCGATGCCCTTGGCGGCCAGCGCGGCCAGCTCGGCATCCATGTCGTCCACGGACAGGGCGATGTGCCCATAGGCCTCGCCGAGCTCATAGGGCTCGGTGCGCCCGTCGTTGAGCGTGAGCTCGAGGCGCTCGCCATCGCCGGGCAGCGCCAGGAAGATCACCGTGGCGGTGTCACCGCCCACGCGCTTGCGGCTGGTCTCCTCGAAGCCCAGGGCCCGGTAGAAGGCGAGCGAGCGGTCCTCGTCGAGGATCCGCAGCATGGTGTGGATGAGCGCGCGCGGCATGTGACCCCTCCCGTCGTGGTGGCGCGAGCGTATCGGGTGCGCGCCGCCGTGCGGGAATGGGAACGGGCGGCGCTCTCGCGCCGCCCGTCCGGGGCCCCGCGTCCCGGCCGCGGGGCCTGGGCGTCGCGCATCCCCATACGCGACGCCTGCGTCGCCGCCCCTGTCCCAGTGCGGCGATGAGGGCACGCTATGCCCATGCGACGCCCGGGTGATCGGCCCCGGCACCAGAGTCGCGGCCCGCCGTTTCGCCATGGGTACAGGGGCCCGCCGCCCTACTATCCACGGAGATGGAGCCCGCGAACTACACGATCTCGGACGCCCATCCCCCCACGGGCGACCAGCCGCAGGCCATCGAGGCCATCGGCGAGGGCATCGTCGCGGGCGAGCGCTTCCAGACCCTGCTGGGCGTCACCGGGTCGGGCAAGACCTTCACGATGGCGAACATCATCGCCGAGTCCGGGCGACCCGCGCTGGTGATCGCCCACAACAAGACGCTCGCCGCGCAGCTCTGCAACGAGTTCCGCGAGTACCTGCCGGGGGCGGCCGTCGAGTACTTCGTCTCGTACTACGACTACTACCAGCCCGAGGCCTACATCGCGTCCAGCGACACCTACATCGAGAAGGACGCCTCGATCAACGACGAGATCGACCGCCTGCGCCATGCGGCCACCGCCGCGCTGCTCACGCGGCGTGACGTGGTGATCGTGGCCTCGGTGTCGTGCATCTACGGCATGGGCTCGCCCGAGCGCTATGCCCAGCGGCTGGTGATGCTGGAGGCCGGCGCGCAGATGTCGCGCGAGGACATCTTCCGGCGCCTGGTCGAGGTGCAGTACCAGCGCAACGACATGGTGCTCGAGCGCGGGCGCTTCCGCGCCCGGGGCGACGTCTTCGAGATCCAGCCGGCGAACGCCGAGACGGCCTACCGGGTGTCGATGTTCGGCGATGAGATCGAGAGCATCACGCACTTCCACCCGGTCACCGGAGAGGTGTTCGGCGACCTCCAGTACGCCGCCATCTACCCGGCGACCCACTACGTGACCCCCCAGGACACCCTCGAGCGCGCCGTCGCCGAGATCCGCGCCGAGCTCGAGGAGCGCTGCGCGCTGTTCGACGCCCAGGGCAAGCTGGTGGAGGCCCACCGCTTGCGCCAGCGCACCGAGTACGACATGGAGATGCTGCGCGAGGTCGGCTTCTGCTCGGGGATCGAGAACTACTCGCGCATCCTCGACGGCCGGTCACCCGGCGAGCCCCCCGCCACGCTGCTCGACTTCTTCCCGCCGGACTTCCTGTGCTTCATCGACGAGTCGCACAACACCGTGCCGCAGCTGCGCGGCATGTACGAGGGCGACCGCTCGCGCAAGATGGCGCTGATCGAGCACGGCTTCCGCCTGCCCTCGGCGGCCGACAACCGGCCGATCCGCCTCGAGGAGTTCCTCGAGCGCGTGGGCCAGGTGGTGTTCGTGTCCGCCACGCCGGGCCAGTTCGAGCGCGACCAGTCGTCGCGCATCGTGGAGCAGATCATCCGTCCCACCGGACTGGTGGATCCCGAGGTGGAGGTGCGCGCCACCGAGAACCAGGTGGACAACCTCATCGGCGAGATCCGCGCGCGCGTGGAGGTGGACGAGCGCGTGCTGGTGACCACGCTCACCAAGCGCATGGCCGAGGACCTCACCGACTACCTCGTGGATGCCGGAATCAAGGCGCGCTACCTGCACTCCGACATCGACGCCATCGAGCGCATCCGGGTGGTGCGCGAGCTGCGCCTCGGCGAGTTCGACGTGCTCGTGGGCGTCAACCTCCTGCGCGAGGGCCTCGACCTCCCCGAGGTGACGTTGGTGGCGATCCTCGACGCCGACAAGGAGGGCTTCCTGCGCGGCCAGACGGCGCTCATCCAGACCATCGGCCGCGCAGCCCGCAACGTGAACGGCCGGGTGCTCATGTACGCCGACCGCGAAACCGAGGCCATGCGCGTGGCGATGGGCGAGACCGCGCGCCGCCGCGAGATCCAGCGGGCCCACAACGAGGAGCACGGCATCACGCCCGCGAGCATCAGCAAGGGCGTTTCGGACATCGTGGAGTTCCTCGGCCTGAAGGGCGGTGGCGGCCGCAAGCGCACGAAGAAGGAGCACGCGGTGCCCGTGGGTGCCACGCCCGACGAGATCCGTCGCGTGATGGTGGAGGTGGAGCAGGAGATGATGGCCGCGGCCGAGGAGCTGCGCTTCGAGCAGGCGGCCGACCTGCGCGACCGCCTCGCGGTGCTGCGCGCGGAGCTCGGCGAGGAGGCCGTGGCCGCCGGGGCAGAGGGCTGATGGCCTCCCCGGGGCGCGACGAGGACATCCCGCCGCACGGCCCTGACGAGGGCGCCGCGCAGGACCCCGACGGCCGCATCGGCCCGGATCCCGACATGGTGTTCCGCTCGCTCGCGGCGCCCGGGATGGAGGAGGACGACATCTTCGCGGCGCTCCTCGGCCTGCCGGGCAAGGGCGCATTCTGGGGAGACGCCCACCCGTCGCCCTACCGGCCGTCCGAGGAGGAGTGGAGCGAGGAGGCCGAGCGCCGGCGCCGGCGCGAGGAGATCCTGCGCAGGTGGGACCCCGAAGGGCCCCCGACCGGCGAGTGAACCTGCAGGTGAGAACCATTCTCATTTAGTGTAGGGTGGGGGCATGACACGCCTCCGCCCTCGGAACCACCCCTTTCTCGCAGCAC